>WGMW01000003.1 GCA_016124845.1 Flavobacteriales bacterium | reverse complement strand
CATGGCCTTTGATGGTCTCCACATCATGCTGCTTGCATATCATTCTTATCAGTTCCCGGACCCGATGAGCAACCTCTCCAACAAGTACCTTCCTCCTATATTTGGTTATCCGCACAACATGATACTTCAGGTCATATAGGCTATGAGAGGTCTTTCGGTAATTCTGCATCCTTCAAAACCATCAAACTCAGGTCTTCGCCTTAAGGCGAGGGATTTTCTCCCATTCCCAGTATGTGACATTAAAGACGCAACGCATCGAATCAACGGCTTCAATTACTGTCCCTTAAACGGCTTTCGCTGCGTCCACTCTTTGGGGCGGATGTTGGTAATGAAGCGCTTGAGGATGGAATTGGTGATGGAATTGAGGTGTTTGATCATCAAATGATGGTCCACTGGCTCGGCACCCATCGTGCTTTTGATCTCCATGGCCGTACGCGCCAGGTCAATGCTTTTCACACCATCCTTAATGGCATCGTCCAGCAAATGGTAAAGGATGTTCTGGTAGAGTGAGCAATCCTGATTGTAATCGTAGTTCAGCCCCACAAAACTGGCGTAGCTGTGCTCGAACCCACGGATGTAGGAATAGAACCCGATGAGCTTTTCATCATCGAAGAAGCCCTTCACCACGAAGTGGTCATCGAGGGCGGCCTTCAGGTCGAGGAAGTACCGCGGATGGATGCTCACCATGTGGAAATCGGCCCCGGCCTCCACATTCTTGAAAAGTTGCATGATGGTGTCGTTGTGCTGCTGAATGTCATCCACGCTGAACGCTTTCAGCGTAAGATGCTCCGCCTTTTTGATGGCCGCCTTGGCCCTTACCCGGTACTTGGAACTGAAATCGTTCATCACGCTGTCGAAATCCTCCCAATCGGGGCGGATGGTCGAGGTCATGTTCGGTTGCACCGCAAACGGTGTCAGGTCGTTGTCCAATAGCTGTAGTTCCTGCTTCAGCGGCTCGTTGATGTCTTTGATAAGGATGCAGCGGATCTTCTTCCCCGAGCGGTTCGATTCTACGATCTTCCGCCAGGCCGTGTCCACGATCAGCGCGCGTTCTGGCAAGGTCAGCGTTTCGGTGAAGAAAGCACCATGCTCGCCCGACTGCAACAGGTTTCCCTGAATAAGCAATCGTGCTTTGATGCTCTCCAAACTGGCCGAGACCATGCCCTTGGCCTTTTCGAGAAACGACTGCGTATCGCCCACCTTATTGGTGTCCACATTCTTATCCACGTTGGTGATGTGCACATCGGTTTCCTGATAGTACAGAATGGCCACGGGCTCCTCATTGCGGTAAGCCACAATGTAGTGGAAACACATGCCCTTGTACGGATGCTGCTCCAGCGCGGCCAAGTATGGGGCCGATAGCAGGAAATTGCCGCTTTCGTGCACCAGTTTGCTCCAATGCGCTGTCGGTACATCAAATGCCGAGGTGAAGTGCGCCAAGGACAGTTCCATGCCTTCCTCCGCTCCTTCGCATTGCTTGCGAAGACCGCCTATTCTATCACGTATGAAATCGAGGGAAATGGCCACTTTTAATGATTTGCAATTGACAATTTACGATTGACGATCAGCGATCGGTACAAGAACATACTTCGACTTTCCATTCGCTGACTATTCACTCGTGGTTAATGATGGTTCGTTCTCCTCCAACATCATCTCGCGCACATACTTGATCGGGGCCGAACCGAAAGAAAGGAATTCTTCGTGAAATGTCTTCAAGCTGAAGTTGTCGCCCAACCGCTTCTTCATCTCATCGCGTAGCTGCATCACTTCGTAAAATCCGGTGAAATAACTGCATAGCTGTACCTGCGACAAGGTGGCTCTGCGCCATTTGTTGGTGGCTTCCTTTTCCTGTTGAAATGCCTGATTGACAAGCAGGTCCATCGCCTGTTCTTCGGTCATTCCGTTTACGTGTATCGAGTAGTCCAAAATGGTGTTACAGACGGTGCGCAGATTCCATTTGTAGTACATCAACCACATTTCGGGCGAATTGTTTCCGTAGCCTTCCTCCAGCATCATCCGTTCGGTATACACCGCCCAACCTTCTACCATGGCACCATTGCCGAACACGCTTTTGATGATGCTTGGCGACTCGTTGCTGTACACCAGCTGCGCGTAATGGCCGGGAATGGCCTCGTGGATGTTCAGTATCTGAAGGATGTATTTGTTGTACTCGCGCAGATAGCTTTCGGCATCCTCATCGGTGTAATTCTCCAATGTTCCCACGTTGTAATATGTGTCTCCGAATCTATCGTAGGGCCCAGGTGCGGAAACGGAAGCACCCGCCACACCCGCCATGTAAGCAGGTTCTTTACGCACCACCAATGGTTTTTCAGGGTCGAGATAGAGCAGGTCGTGTTCCTTTACAAACGCCATCAGTTCGGGCAATTGCTTTTCGATGGTGGCTTGGAAGCTATCGCGGTGGCAATGCTCCAATGAGAGTCGATCGATCATCTGGCGGATGGCCAGCAAACGGTCCTCCGGCATCTTCTCCTTTGGAAGATAGGTTTCCCAAAGCTTTTGCGTGAGTTCGAACATCTTTCCATGCAGATCTTCCTTTGCCTCCAGCGCCTTCTGGTAGATCTCTTCGGCAGAATACGTGGAAACGATCTCGTTGTCGAACTTCTGAAGGAACAGCTCCTTCCCTATTCTGAAATCGCGCCCGTTGAGTTCGGCTGCGGGCAGCACTTCCGACTCCAAGAATTCCACATACCCTTCAATGGCCTCTTTGGCCAATTCGATATTGGTAAGGATGTTCTCTTTCTCCGTATCGCTCAATTCAGAAGCATGCACGCTGTCTATCAGCGATGGCCCAAACACGTCCAGCGCGCCTCTGTTCTGCATAATGGCCAACTGTGTGTGCTGCAACGTAGGGTTCTGGATGTTCTCCTCGGCCGCTTCGTAGTACGCATCCAGTTTCTCCATTTTGGATGACATGGCACGCAAACGCTGCTCCAAAGGCGCGTACTTTCCGTTGATCATGATGCCAAAGGCCGTTCCCACGTTATACACCGATGGATTCCACTGGTAGGACCTGAAAACCTCAACATTCCATATCTGCTTCTCCAGTTGATTCTGGATCATGCGCAGATCGGTCAGTTCGCTTTTGCTCAGTTTGCTCGGGTCGAACTGTTTGAGTGAATCCAAGTAGGTGCGGCAGAATTCCAACTCGGTCTTTCGGCCTTCCTCATTCGGAATGACCATGAGCGAATCATGCTCATGAAACCCGACATAAGAGGCCCAGTCAGGATTCAACCTCCAAAAGTCAAGGATGAAACGCTCTTTGAACGCCCCGAAATCCATCGGTTCCTTCTTCTGTTTCTTTTCTCCGCACGAAACAAGCATGGTCAACACAATTACAAGTACAGAATACCGCATGGCATCAATTTGCCCTAAAGATAGCGGAAGCGGTCAGCTATGTTCCAATCAATGACGTGACATGCGTTTGAGCTGCTCGCTATGGAACTGCTGGCCAGAGGAAAAGGGAGAATACAGAATCATATCCCTAGTTACTTCCGGCTCCAATTTTCGATTGGTTGCAATGATATTCTTTTTCGGAATCCCATATCCAAGTAACATTCCTTTGTTCTCTTCACACACAATCCATCGTATATTGGGTTTCTTCGAAAGCTCCTTGCTGAAAATACGTGCAAACTCTCCCTTTCGATAGAACTGAACAAATCTTCCAACTTCGATGGTCACCGTTTCGTTTTCAGGAAAGCTATTGAAAACCTTAAGAACCTCTTCCGTTTCGGGAGAGTTGACCCAACCATACCAGCGGTAACGCAAGGGCTGATCAGAAACCTTTCTAATAGGAGAACGAATTACGTGACATTCGCTGTATTCCAAATCGTAGAGTTCGCCATCACTTGGTTTAAGGGATGTGGAATGATCGGCAATCATATCATAAACGACATTGTAAGCAGCACTCACAATTTCATTGATCAAAGGGTCATCGTTACTGTTTCCACTATGAAAACCAGTATGAACCGTCTTCCCATCCTTTAGTACATCTATTTTGGTCGCTGTACCATCGCCCCAAACTCTATTCGACATCTTAAGGTTCCCTTCTACGATCAATTTTTCCGCAGTTACACGAAGCGAATTAAGATGACTCCTCAGCAAATTGTCAGTTGAATCGAGAAGATGGGGATTCCCGTTTACGGAACAGATTCTCCCGTCATATTCAATAATCATCTCCACTGTATTGCCAAAGGATGGGTTCACCTTCATGTGAACTGAAAAATCCGCAGGAGTTTGACCCGTAGCAGATAGCAAACAGACACAAATTAGAAGGGTTAAACCAAAGAAATACCTCATGGCATCAATTTGCCCTAAAGATAGCGGAAGCGGTCGGCTAACGGCTGCCGATCTGTGCGACTTGAATATTGAACCTTGAACTCTGACACCCTATCGGTATTTTTGACAGCGTGAGAATATCGGTGCTTCTATTCTTTTCTCTGTTCGGTCTTGCTGCTTTGGCGCAGGATGAGGATTACTATGCACCAGAAAAGACGCGTAAACCGATGTCTCAAGATGAACTGAACGAGCTTTACCGTTGGGGGCCGAAACTTGGCATTGAGGCATGGGGATCGATCGGTTACTCACATTTCTACACGCCCACGACCATACAGGGAGGTTTTTACAAAGCTGTGGGTGGCTTCGGATATGATGCTGGTCTCGGTGCACGCATCCGTCTGTACCATAAGCTGGCCATGGCATTCGGTTTTCAGTTCTCGGGGCGTGGCTACAACATTAGTTTTCCGGCTTACGCTGAAATAGATACTGGAACTGGGGCTAACCGCGCCACCGCCCGAATCGATCTGGACGTGAAGGAAAAAGCACAGATCACCTACATGGGCTTTTACATAAAGCCGGTCATCGAGCTTAGCCGCAAGTTCCATCTGGGTGTCATCTTCCATCCATCATGGCAGTTGAAGTATAAGGGAACCTCTTCTCAGACGATAACTGGAGGGCCTCCAAGTGTGATCGGTTCTTCTGGAACTATTAAAGACCAATCATCACTTCAACTTATCAAAAAACAGTTTGAACTGGGCATCGAGTTCGCATACAAATGGACCATTGCCCCGCAACTTATCGTCAAACCCCACATCGGTATCAATTTCGCCACATCGGGCATTTTCCATACAGGAGCCAAACTACCAACACCTTTTGGTGGTTGGGAACAGAACCCAAGTTTCATGACACTTCGATTTGGGGTCATATTAGAGACAGGTCTTTGGCTCGATAAACCTGAGAAACAGTAATTTGCGAGCAATTCTCTTAGCAGTATGAATTTCCAAGGTTCAAGCCTTGATGTTCATGCCCCATCAACAGTTACGAAATTGATAACCTTACCGTCCATCAATTTGCAATTGTCTCAAATTGTGTAATATCACGTTGTTCAATCTAAGACGTTCACTCTATGCCTCTACCTCCTGCACCGTGCGATCTTGACGGTATTTCCGTTTACGTTCCCAGCGTAGCTAAACCTTGGGATAAAAGACGTGTGAAACACCTTTATCGTAGAATGGGCTTCGGCACCACCGATACCGAAGTTCAGAATGCCTTGACAATGGATCCTGACATATTGGTGGATTCGCTGATCGATGCGGCCATTGCCCTACCGCCAACCTCGGCACCTACTTGGGGAGATTGGGCCCTTTCCGACTATTCTAATCCCAATACTGAGGTAACGGCCCAGATCCTTGCTTGGTACGGTCAGTTCATTACCGATATGATCACCAATGGGCTACGCGACAAACTGACGCTTTTCTGGAGCAACCATTTCGTTACCCGTTTAGACGTATACAACTGTCCATCTTATATGTACGAGTATTACCACCTGCTTCAGGTACAAGGTCTGGGCAATTTCAAAGACTTTGTGCACGGCATCGGCACCAGCAATGCCATGATCGTGTTCCTGAATTCGTACGAGAATGTGGCCGGGGCGCCCAACGAGAATTATGCGCGGGAGCTTTACGAGCTTTTCACCCTTGGGTTGAACAATGGCTACACGCAAACTGATATTGTGGAAACCGCCAAGGCACTCACCGGTTATAATGGTTTTGTTGAGCCTTGTGCACCCATCACGTTCAACTCCATATCGCACTCCAACGACAATAAGACCATTTTCGGGCAGACCGGAAACTGGGGATATGACGATGTGGTGAACATCCTCTTCTCCGAGCGTGAGAATGAGGTGGCGCAGCACATCTGCACCAAACTCTACACGTATTTTGTAAGTCCTGTTCCGGACCAAGGCATCATTGATGAATTGGCCTCAACCTTTACCAGCAATAACTACGAGATAGCCCCTGTGCTTCGTCAGCTGTTCAAAAGCGACCATTTCTTTGACGATGATATCATTGGCGTGAAGATCAAAAGTCCGATGGAAATGATGGTCGGTTTCATTGTAGAAAGCGGATTTCCGTACGATGCAACCGTTATCAACGGCACGCAATATTATGGTGGATTGCTCGGTCAAGAGATATTCAACCCGGTGGATGTGGCCGGATGGCAGGGCAATCATGAGTGGATCAACAGCAGTACGCTCACAGGGCGTTGGCTCATTATCGATTACTTCATTCAATACGTTTATTCACAGGATCAGGAGCTCTTCCGTCAGTTTGCCATCGATCTGGTGGGCGGTGTAAGTTCCGACCCCGATCTGGTGACCCAGACCATTGTGGACTACTTCATGCCACGCGGCTTGCAAACGCAGGCCGATTACGATCAGGCGGCAACCGTGTTCAGAGATGTCTATCCATCCAATTACTACACCTTGGGACTTTGGGACATGAATGCCCAGTACGCCCACTATCAGGTGTATCTGTTGCTCAGCCACATTGCCCATACCCCCGAATTTCAATTGACCTAAGCCTCACTGACCATGAAAGAGTTTAAGAAATACCAGAAACCGACTTTCCCTAAGCCTGGTGAGCTGAAGTTGATGCAGAATGAGCATGACCGTGAGCATGCCAGATGGGACAGGCGTTCGTTCTTCAAGACCTTGGGCATCGGGCTTGGCGGATCCATGATGCTTGGCGGAATGAAAGTGGGTGCCACAGTTGTTTCTCCGCTTGCCAAGGCATTGGCGGCAGCCGAATCAACGGGCCGTTCGTTGGTGTTCATCCGGCTGAAAGGAGGAAATGACGGTCTCAACACCATCATTCCGCTCTACGATTATTCGACCTACGCCAATCTGCGGAGCACCATCCGGATCAACCAGTCTGATGCGTTCAATCTCAGTTCCGAGTTCGCCATGCCCAACTTCATGAACGATCTGGAATCGTTCTGGAACGATGGCAAGATGAAAGTAGTGCATGGCGTGGGCTATGACGAACAGAGCCTTTCGCATTTCCGTTCATCCGACATTTGGGCCACAGGAACCGATTCGCAGGAAGTGTTGAGTTCCGGTTTTCTCGGCCGATATTATGAAGAGGAATATCCCGATTATCTGAGCAATCCGCCCGAAGAACCGCTGGCCATTCAGATCGGTAGCGTGGGCAACCTGATGTTCAAGGGTTCGGACAGCACGGACTACGCGTTTTCCGTGGCCGACCCCAATCAACTGTATCAGTTGGCGCAGAACGGTTGGTTGCATGACGTGAACAACCTTCCTCCCTGCCTCTATGGCGAGCAGGTCGGTTTCATCAGAGGAATCGCCAACAGCACATTCATCTACGCAGGTGTGATCAATGACGCGTACAACAACAGCACAAACGCGGTGACCTATGCCGATACTTCACTCGGCAAGCAACTTTCGTTGGTGGCGCGTATGATCAAAGGAGGTTTGAGCACCAAAGTATATCTGGTAACCTTGGATGGTTTCGATACACATGCCGAACAGCCCGATGCGCACCAGGCGCTCCTTACCGACCTTGCCAATAGCGTGACCACCTTCTATCAGGATCTGGCGGCCTCCGGCAGAGACAACGATGTGCTGAGCATGACCATTTCCGAGTTTGGAAGACGCCCGGAACAGAATGCTTCTGACGGAACAGATCACGGTGCGGCTGCACCATCCATGTTCTTCGGCCCTGCCTTGGAAGGAAATGGTTTCATCGGCAACCATCCATCGCTCACAGATCTTGACTATGCCGGAAACCTTGTGTTCAATATCGATTACCGCCAACTGTATGCCTCAGTACTTGAGAACTGGCTGTGCATACCCGAAGCGGTGGTGGATGAAACCTTGCTGAATGTGCATTACGACAGGTTGCAGCTCGGTTTCGAATGCGTTACCTCGGTTGCCGAACACGAACGTGTGGCACTCAAACACGAGCCGCTATACATGCCAGACGGTTCGGTAACAGTTCAATACACCTTGCCGGTGGGCATGGATGTGACCGTTCAACTCTACAACATTATGGGGCAGCAGGTCGACCAATTGGATTCGGGTTATCGAAGTGCCGGAACGTACCGTGTCCCGCTTGCCTCGGCCAATCAGAATCTTGCAGGTGGTCAGTACATCTACCGCATCATTGCCAACGATCGGCCTTATAGTCGATCGATCGTTCTGTCCAGATAACAGACGTTTGCATTTCGGTTTTGCCATCAACACCTGAGCTCGCTTCAGGTGCTTGTCCTGTGCTTGCCTTCTCCTTCCAGCAGTACAAAATGTAACCCTTTCAGTACCGATCGAGTTAAAGGCTGTCCAATGCTTTTGATTCATCTACAAAGCGAGAACCTGAAAGAGAGCGGCCATGGCCGCCAATCTGTGGTGCCTTTTTTCGGGGCATCTCTAAAAGCCTAAGATCATGAGAACCAAACTTTTCCTTGCAGCAGGAATGCTGGCGGCTGGCGTGTCGGCCAACGCACAGATCACCAAGAACAGAAAGTACGACTGGGGCTGGTCCTATAAATTGGAAATGCCAGAAACGGGACTTCGGTGCGAATTTCCGGCCCGACCTGTGACAACCACCCTCGCCTATGGCTACATGGCGGCTGCCGCGAACAATGATGAACTGTATCTGGCCGTGAAAATGGAAAACCCGGACCCGTACGACATTCAATGCCGCACGGAAGAGTTTTCGGCAGAGTTGGAAAAGGTGTATGGACTTCCATTGGGTGACCTGAAATGGGATGCCGTGCAAACGGAGAATGGCAACCTGACCCTTTCCGGAAATTCAACCGGAGGTTATGCCGACTTTCATGTGGACGCAATAGCCACCGAGGATGTCATCACCATCTTCCTCTACTCCGACCATCGAGAGCTCTCGGTTCCGGGGCATTTCTTTGCCAGTTCGTACTCGGTTTACGATACAAAGGAGGGAAACCTCTGCTATCAGGCCGATGCAGCCGGAACGCAACCGACTGCTACCAAAACCCATACTTCCATTCCGGGAACTTCGTTGATCACCTCATGGCCGGGAGCTCCGATCGTGACCACTCATCGCCATGAAACGGATTACAGCCTGAGAAGTGGCGAAACTGCCTATTCGGAGAAGGTGGTGAAATTGGAATCAGACGTCAGCTACATGCAGTTCATCACATTCGTCAATCGTGAAGAGGCACAGAGAGGTACTGCGTACGGAACGACAATCACTTCCGACAATACCGAAACCATTGATGCGAATCTCGATGAACCCGTGTTGATCCGCAAATTGAAGAGTGAGAACCCACAGACGACCTTTCACCGCACGTATGCGCTTGTAAAAGGGAGAATTGTCATTCAGGAAGTAGCTTCATCAGGTCAGCTTTCCAACAGCGACAATCGCTTTCTGAACTCGCTTGACGAATCCATCCGTAATACATACGGCCCTGTTTTCGTTTCGAAGTAGGAATCTTTCCCTCAGCAAACAATGAGATTCCGATCAACGCTTCAACCAGCGGTTGACACGGTCTCGGCATCTGCGCCCTTCCTATTCGTTCTTGCTATGGTAACGATGGCCAATGTGAACGAGATGAGAAGCATGACGGCTGCTGTTGCAAACGGCATCCCTGGGAAATAAGTGATGGCATCCTTCCCTGTGAACAGTTCGAACAAACGCGTGTGGATCAACGGCCCCAGAATGGCCGAAATACTGATGAGACTTGTAATGGCTCCCTGCAATTTGCCCTGCTCGCTTGACGAAACATGATTGGAAAGCAATCCTTGCAGCGTGGGCGTGGCCACGCCTCCCAAGCAATATGGAATGGTAAAAGCATACACTTGCCAACCGACCTCCGCCTGAGAAAGGAGTCCCATGCCGAGCGCGGCCAAAAAATAACCACCGACAATGACCCGCTCTGTGCCGAACTTTCTGGTACTCCAACCCACAAATACCGCCTGCACAAAGGAGATGAGTATCCCCACAAAACCCAAACTTATCCCAATGTCCAGTTCCGACCAGTTCAATTTCTCGATGACGAAGAAGGTCCATGTTGATGGCATGGCCTGCCCTGCCAGAAACGCAAAGAAAAACGCAACGATAAATCCTCCTACCGATCGGTATTTGGTAAGATTCAACAGGCTTGCGCCCGGGATCATCTTACTGAATTCGATAGGCCGCCTCTTCTCCTCTTCCAACGATTCGGGAACGAAGAACATTCCGAAAAGGAAGTTCAGAAAACCCAAGGCGGCCGCCAGAAAGAAGGGCGCACGGAAGCCCCAATATTCGCCACACACACCACCTATTACCGGTCCGAGAATGAACCCAAGACCGAACGCTGCACCCACCAACCCAAAGTTCTTCGCTCGGTCTTCCGCCTTCGAAATATCGGCTATGTAAGCATTGGCAACGGTATAACTCGCCCCAGAGATCCCTGCCAGTATTCTTCCCACAAAAAGCCAAGCCACAGAAGGGGCAAATGCATGAAAAAGATAGTCGATGGAAAGTACGAGCAGGGTTGTGAGCAGAAGCGGACGTCTGCCAAATCGGTCACTCAGCTCACCCATCACAGGGGCAAAAAAGAACTGCATGCCCGAATAGACCATCATCATCATACCTCCGATGGCAGCCGCTTCAGAAAGCGACACCTGCGCCACATTTCCGATCAACTGAGGAATCACAGGAATGATGATGCCGATACCGATCATATCGACCGCAACTGTACCGAAAATGAACGCCAGCGAGGCTTTGCGATTTCTCATATTCATACTGGGAATGTCTGGCTGGAAAGTTTCATCGCTTCCATCCACGCATTTTCATCGATGCCCGTATCGACCTTTTTTTCCTCCAAGAACTGAAGCACACGCTCGGTGGGCATGTTTCCCGTCAGGTCGTCCTTGGCCATGGGACAGCCACCGAAACCTTTCAAAGCAGAGTCGAACCTGCGACAACCATTGTCCCAAGCAGCATCCAACTTCTCTTTCCACGTGTCGGGCGTGGTGTGCAAATGTGCCCCGATGTCCAGTTTTGGGAATTCCTGATTGAGCAATTTGTAAACCGCAGAAATGGACTCTTTGGTGGACGAACCGATGGTGTCGGATGGCATGAAAAGCTGAATATCCAGCGCAGCGAGCTTAGCTGTCCACTCCGCTACAATTTCTGCATCCCAAACCTCGCCATACGGATTTCCGAACGCCATGCTAAGATAAATGAGCAGTTCCTTGTCGTGCTTGGTGGCGAGTTCCTTTACTTCCTTCACGCGGTCCAAAGCCTCTTCGCGCGAAGCGTTGGTATTGCGCTTCTGAAACTCATCCGAAACAGAGAATGGAAAACCCAGAATATCCACGCGAGGATGATTGGCCGCATCCAGCGCTCCGCGTTTATTGGCCACAATAACTGAGAGTTTCGTGGAGTGCTCCTCACTCAGTCTGTCCAGCACTGCGGAAGTATCTGCCATCTGCGGAATGGCCTTTGGCGATACGAAACTGCCGCAATCCAACGTATGGAAACCACATTGCAGCAATGCGTTGATGTACGCCACTTTCTTATCCGTTGGAATAAACTCATGGATGCCTTGCATGGCATCGCGCGGACATTCTATGAGTTGGATTGCTTTCATTCGTTATTTCACACAGTTCAGTTGAGAAACACAGAGCGACACCGAGAGTTCGGTCTCAATCAACTCCGTCAACTTTATCTCTCCGTCAACTTTATCTCTTTGTAAACTTTATCTCTTCGTCAACTCTATCTCTCCGTCAACTCTATCTCTCCATCAACTCTATCTCTTCGTCAACTCTATCTCTCCGTCAACTCTATCTCCTCGTCAACTCTATCTCTTCGTCAACTTTACCAACGCTTTATTTATCCGCTTCACCAATCCCGGCCCCTCATAAATGAACCCCGTATAAACCTGCACCAGACTCGCGCCCGCATTCAACTTTTCTATCGCATCCTCGGCAGAATGGATTCCACCCACACCAATGATCGGGAACGAACCATTGCTTTTCTGATGAAGGTAGCGTATCACTTCCGTGCTTCGCTCACGGACCGGTTTCCCACTCAAACCTCCAACTTCCTTTGTAATGGATTCAGAAGACTTCAAGCCCTCGCGGGAAATGGTGGTGTTGGTGGCAATTACTCCATCGATCTTCGATTCGGCCACAATTTCCACAATGTCGTCCAACTGCGAATCGGTAAGATCTGGCGCAATTTTCAGAAGGATCGGCCGTGGCACAGGGATCTTCGTGTTCTCCTCCTTCAGCGCGTTCAGAATTCGAAGCAAGGGTTCCTTGTCCTGCAACTCGCGCAGACCGGGCGTGTTCGGTGAGGACACGTTCACCACGAAATAGTCTACCAGATCGTGCAGGCCTTGAAAACAGAGGATGTAATCATCCACCGCGTTCTCGTTGGGCGTTACCTTGTTCTTACCGATGTTGCCCCCGATAATGAAACTGCGATCACGGCCTTCGAGGTTCTTGCGGGCCATGTCCAACCCGCCATTGTTGAACCCCATGCGGTTGATCAACCCTTGATCTTTTGGCAGGCGGAACATACGCGGCTGCGGATTCCCGTTCTGAGGCTGGGGCGTGATGGTCCCCACCTCAATGAAACCGAACCCCAACGAGCTGAATTCCTTGTAAAACGAAGCCTGCTTATCAAACCCTGCGGCCAACCCGACCGGATTCGGGAATTTCAACCCGAACAGTTCCCGTTCAAGACGTTTGTCCTCCACCTTATACATGCTTTCGGTGATCTGTTTCACACCGGGAATCTTCATCAGAAGCGTAAAAAGATCCGTGACGAAGTGATGTGCAGATTCAGGATCGAGGATAAAAAAGAGCGGTCGGAAAATGTATTTGTACATGCGCGGCAAAGGTAGCACCGCTGGTTTATCGGCAAACAACCGATTTCATCTACCAACGACCATAACACCAACGTGCAATGTCCGGTAAAAGACACCGAAACCAGAAAGTATGAGATCAGCAATCTTTATTCTACTCCTGTCGGGATGGGTAACATCTGCCTTGGCGCAATCCACCGAACTGTACGTGTTCAAGGACGAACGCAAGGAAGCGCTCAATGCGGCACGCAAGGCCCGCGAGGAACATCGGGCAAAGGCCGTGAGCAATGATTTTTACATGCGCGTGCGCACACTCACTTCGCTTCAGACCGCCAAGATGGAAGTGAGCATGAAAAAGGCACACGATGCCGAAGTGAAAGTGACCGATATGAACGGACAGGAATTGGCCACGCTGCACAAAGGCGAATTGAAAGAAGGTCAGTACGAATTCAGCTACGCGGCCGAAGGAAATCTGCGCAAACCATTGGTCTGCCAACTGCTGATAGACGGCAAGACCGAAGCCATGAAAGTGGTCAAATTCAATGCCTTCTAATTGAACTTGCACAGAGAGCGTCTGAGTTGAGGAGTTACACAGAGAAGGTGGCCGCCAGATCGAAGCACCTTTGAAACATCAACCTTCTGACCGGTGATCTTTCAGTCAGCTTCCCCCTTTGGGGGATCGAGGGGGTTTCTTAGCATCTCCGTATGCGGGATCTCATCTTCCAAGTATTCCTTTCCCGTGGAACGGAAACCGAACTTCTCATAGAAATCAAGTAGGTACGTTTGTGCTGAAATGCGGACAGGAACGTTCCCGTAGTGTTCCGTGATCTTCTTCAAGCCTACTTCCATCAGTTCCATTCCAGCACCTTTTCCACGCACCTTTTCGGTGGTGAGAATGCGTCCCATCGAAACCTCCTCGTAGCTCACACCCGCATCCAGAATACGTGCGTAGGCCACCAGCTCATCCCCATCAAAACCCATCAAATGGAACGACTGACGGTCTTTGCCATCGGCATCCAAGTACAGACATTCCTGCTCAAGCACAAACACCTGCTGCCGCACGCACAGGATCGTGTAAACCTCATCGGCCGTAAGGTCATCGAACCGTTTCCATTCCCAACGCAGACTCATGAGCGCATTTTGAACGCAATTTGCGAAACACGTTCGGTTTCCCCTTCCTTTCGTACCAAAGCTTGGGCTGCTTCCGTGGCAAAAACCTCCTTCAAGTTTCGGATAACCCCTGCGGGAATGTTCCTTTCCAAGAACGAATCCATCAAAATATCACAGTTCATCGAACTGGCCTTTTGCTGAAGTTGCTGTTGCAACTCGGTTCGGTTTTCCACGCGGTGCTGATTGGTCTCAAACCGTTCATCCGCTGGCAATTCCTCCAAACCCAATACTCCACAGAGTGCTTCGAACTGCGCATTGGAACCAATGGCCAGCACGATCTGCTTGCCGTCCTGCGTGTTCAATATCTCGCCATAAGGCGCAATATTCGGATGCAACGAACCCATGCGCTGCGGAATGTGACTGTTCATCAGCCAATTGCTGGCCTGATTCGTCAATGCGGAAACAGCCGCATCGAACAGCGAAACTTCCACAAACGCACCGTTTCCTGTCTTTTCGCGCTGGAGCAGCGCTAACAGAATGGCTTCCTTCAATTGATGCGCAGCCAGCACATCGATCAGCGCCACGGGCATCTTGGTCGGTTCGCTTTCCGGCTGACCGTTCATGAACATATAGCCCGTTTCGGCCTGCAACACCACATCGAACGCAGGGCGACCTTCCTCCGCCCCAAACCCCGTGATGTTTCCATAAATGACCTTCGGATTGTGTTTGTTGATGGCATCAAAATCCAACTGGAAAGCTTCGGCCTGTCCTGTTCGGTAATTGGCAATGATGATGTCGGCTTTCGCAGCCAATTGCTGCACTTCCGCCAATTCAGAAGCGTTCTTCAGATCAAGAAATCGGTGCTGCTTTCCATAGTTCACAGACGCGAAATACGCGCTGATGTCCGCGTTCGGGTCTTCGGTGGTCAGCTTCCAACTCCGCGTTACATCTCCGCCTGTTTTCGGATTCTCAATCTTGATCACCTCCGCACCAAGCTCCGCCAAGAACATGCCCACCGCTGGCCCCGCCAACACGGATGCCAACTCCAATACTTTCAGTCCTGATAGTGGTTTGTCGTTCATTTCCAATTTGTCATTCCGAGGAACGAGGAATCTCTCAATCTGAATGAGATGCTTCCTTCGTCAGCATGACAAAACAACAATCAATTCTCATGCGACCGCCCCTTGATGCCGTCCGAGCCCTTCACCTTCAGTTCCAACTCGATCATCTCCTCCTCTTCCTCAGGCGAAAGCTTCTCGTCATACAGCTTCGAAAGGTCGGGCTGCCCCGCATTCACCCAGCACGTGTACCAGATGCAGCCGATGCTGTAAATGGCTCCGCGCATGCGTCTTTCCACCATGCCGTTCAGGCGGTTGTGGTACTCCTCCGAATATTCCTGCGAATACACTTTCAGCAGCACCTGCCCACGGTTCTCCATGGTGTATTTGCGGTCGCTGGGCCATTCGGCATTCAGCTCGGCCTCAAACAGCAGCACGCTGTCCAGCGCGGCATGACTGTCCTCCACCACGTTCCACGCAAAATCCAACGGGTCGTCAATATACTGGGCGCGCCCCACCAAAAAATCATACTGATCGGAGAAGAGCTCGGGCAGACGGCTTTCCCAGAAACCATGGATGCCATGCTGGTTCGTCATGTCGCCATTGTAGTTCTCGCTGGTGTGCAGCGGCACATGCGCATCGGCAATGTAATGGCCTATCTCGGCCGAATTCCGCAGAATGCGGTCCAAGTTGCCTTCCTGAAAGGCCTTCGTCAAACGGAACACCATCACATCAATGTGCCACGGCACAATGCCGTACGCCTGTAGCGTGTCTTCCGTGTACTTCTGCACCGCCTCGTTCCATTGGCGCGGCATGGCCTCAAAGCACTCCATGCCAGGGCCGAAATGGTCGATGTCAATGTAATGCCGTGGCGCCTCATCCTTGGCAATGTAGCGCCTCTTGTCAGGGTCCACCGCATGCTCCGTGATGTAGTTGAGGTTGCGTTTGTAGAACCCGATCATCTCAGGCGGAAGCGTAAAGGCCGCCAAACGGTTGATGCGCTTATGCGCAAAGAACCCCCACGAGAAAAGCATGTTACTGCTGAACGGAACCATCAGCAACACCACCAGCACCGTACGTAGAAGAATGCGCCTCAGCATATTGCCGCCAAATTACGGATTAGGGGTTTGTGGAAGGTTGCGGGGATGTGAATTTAGGGTGATCATGAATCTGAATAATTTCGTCTAAATTTACTTATCGAGCATTCATGCCTACATACCTTCCCACAGTACTACTCATATTCGGTTCATTGATAATTCTTGCTTGGAGAATGCTATTCCAAGAGTACTTTGAATTCGTAGATTTCATAATTCTTCATTATCTAAGTATTCCAGCAATCCTATTGCTCACCGCAACAGCAGTTATGTATCGATACTTTCTACTCGACAAAAGAGTCAAATTGATAATCATTGATGTTGTCGTTGGCACTCTTTTTCTATTGATTAATTGGTTCTTACTTGACTTTAAGCACTACCACTAATCCAATATCCAAACGCCCCATGGCCGCGCCAGTCTTCCAAAGAATCACTTGTGTGGAAATAGACACGACCAGTTTTCTGCCAAATGCAGAGAGAACGCTGCGCTAAGTTGTAACTGATCTAAAGCCGCCAGCCAAACCATTCAACCAACACTCCCGGTCTGCTATAAATTTATCGCTACCGAATACCGATCTATGTCAGAGCAACTCCCAAACACGCAAGTTCCGATAGACCATCCGCGTCCATTTCATCTGGCGGAAACCGAGTTTTCCTGAACCCAGCACTTCGCCAAAGGTCTTTCCATCATCCGTCCAATCGATGATCATGCGGCCATCCACCGACATGGTAATGTGACCCTGGTCTTTCACCAATCGGATGTGGTGCACCTCCTCCGAATCGGGCGGAATGCCCAACTCTCCTGCCTGCACCTTCTTGAAACCGTGGTTCTTACGCAAGTGGCTGTGCGGACGGTCCTTTTGCGTAGGCGTGTTGGCGTAGTACGAGATGTGGTAATTGTCAATATCACCTTTGGTGTACTGCCTGAAAATGCCCGTTCGCTTGGTCAGTTGCGGGTCGAAGATGTCTTCGCCATGGCGCCCTTTGGCCGCAAAGAAAACGATGCAGAGCCCTGCTTCGGGATGGAGGTTTCTTACGTCCCACTCGGCCACAAAACGCGCTGGCAATTCCTGCGGACACCAGAACACATGATGCCCCGCCTCATCAGGCGAATACATGGTCATTCCGCTGCTGTCTGTCGCAACCACGCCCGCGCCTTCCATCACCCAATCGTTCAACGAATCGCGTTGCGTAAACGAATTGGCGTAGACAAGCGCTCCCTTCTCCTGCGCTTGCAGGCTTCCGAACAACAGCACGGCCAAGTACCATAACAGAACATTCTTGAGCATCACCGCAATGTACCGATCATCAAAAAGAAACCCTCACAGAATTGATCTATGAGGGTTCCAATAAACCTTAGAGCGTCTGCTCGATCATTCAGAAAGAAAGACCAGTCGCTCGCGCAGAATGGCCTTGTCATCTTTGCTGATGATCACCGAGTAAACGCCATCTGCCAGCGTTGCATGCAGTTTTGCTTCCTCGCCTTTCAGGTTCAACGACCTTACCAACTGACCGCTAATGTTATAGATCTCCAACTTGGTATTGTCCAAGGTCTGGCCGTTGCCTCTGACCATAAAGTCGCCCTTCACCACAGGATTCGGGAACACCTGCAGCGAAACGCCACGTGCAGCATCCACAATTCCAGTTGCGGCCGAAACAATGATCTTTCCTTTCATGCCCAAAGAAACATGGTTCATGCAGACGTAGTAAATGTCATCCGTGCTGGTGATGGTGAATGTGTAATCCGAAGTTTCTGGCCCAAAACCACCCGAAAGTTGTGTTGTGCCATCGGCATCCCATGTGGTCTGGCTCACCTGGACCAACGGGTGGTTTCCTGTGGCCTGAATGGTGATCTCATCTCCCACAACCGCATTCAAAGTAGCTGGCGTGTAGGTCAATCCGCTGATGTTGATGGTGTAACTGGTAGCAAATACCGAGTTGACCGAAAAAGCGATAAAAACGAAAAGGATAGTGTAGATTTTTTTCATGTTTTTTCCTTTAAAGGTAGGTGTCCAAAGGCACGATGTCAAATCGGATGTCCATTTGAGGCACGCGCAAAGCGGGATAACGCCTCTACTATTCCTCCTGCTTTCCTGCGTAATCCAACATTTCCAGAATGTAGAGGGTCGCCTCGTTCAAGTTGTTCAGCTGTGTCATTTCCTCCTCAGTAAGTGGCCTTTGGCGGAGTGTTTCGCGCAACTGCACCTGCTGAGGCCCAATGTCGGCCATCAGTTCATCCAGTTTCTGTCGTACCTCCGCAGTGGCAGCCAGTTGATACGCCCTAATGGTGTTCTCGGCCAATTGCTGCGCCAATCGGTACTGCTCTTCGTTCAATTCACTCATTGGCACGAAGGTACATGGCATCTTCCTAATGAATGGTCTCCCCACGCACTCGCAGGATCTGTGAAGTACATCTTGCACCGAAATACGTATGATCGGCCAATGACCGACCTAAAACCCGACACAAACCGTAACCACCTGATAACCAACATCATCAGTCCATTCCCGATCATTCTCGGTCGAGTCCCGATCTATCTCCGTCTTCTCCCGATCTATCTCGGTCAAGCCCCGATCATTCTCGGTCTTACCACAAAAATCTACCAGACAAGCATCGATCACCATCGGTCCGAGCACACACATCCACGGTCAAGCAACGGCCTTTCTCAAAAAAGCAACAAATCATTTCGGTAAATAGAAAGACAAACTCGCGGAACCGCAGTCTTACAGCTTAGTCGGTCAATCGCACCAACTTCCCATCTCGCAGCACAGGGATCACGTCTGTTACATCCCGCTGAAGACAGTATTCCACATCCTTCTCAAGGTGAAGATGCGCCAAACGCTTCCGATGAGAACAACTCTTCAAAAAGGTCATCAGATTTTTGCGGCCCGTGCGGTAAACCAGACTGCTGGCATTCGCGCTGTCGCAATCCGAATAGAACTTGCCGCTGGTAAGTAGCAAATTGGTGAGTGCACCCGCAAAAAGGCTATCCTCCATATTGAAACGGTCCTTCCAACCCGCGCAGAAGATCACCACATCCTTGCCTTGGGTTTGAATGTGATCAGCTAACGCTTGAAGATTCAGAAATGAACCAATGAGAACCGTATCGGCTCCCTTCTTGGCAATGTTGATGGCGCGGGTGCCGTTGGTGGTCGTCAGCGCAATCTCACGGCCCTTGATGCCTTCGTTCATATACGAGAACGGACTGTTCCCGAACTCAAATCCCTTCACCACTTCCCCGTTCCGCTCACCTCCTGCCAAGAAACCTTTGTCCTTGTAGTCCTTCGCCTCTTTAATGGTTGAAACCGGAATGATGCTGGCCGCCCCATGATGGAAAGCCGTGACCATGGCCGAGGTCGCACGGAAGATGTCAACCACCACCACAATGCTTCCCTTCCTCGCGAAAAGGTCGAACAACGGTGGAGAGAAACAGACTTCTACTGAGTTCAATGATCTGCGATTGACAATTTGCAATTGACGATTTGCGATTGAACTCAATCAGCTGAACCTGTCAACTTTATAAACTTTATAAACTCAATCACCCCTTATAAAACGGTGGCCTTACCACAACCGCCTTTATCTTCTTATCGCGGATGCTGATGTAGATCTCCGTGCCCACTTTCGAAAACTCCGTGTTCACATACCCAAGACCGATGGCCTTCTTCAAACTTGGCGACTGCGTGCCCGAAGTAACCTTCCCGATCTCCTTGCCATCCGCATCCACAATCACATAATCATGGCGCGGAATACCACGGTCGATCATCTCAAACCCTACCAATTTCTTGGAAACGCCTTCCTCCTTCTGCTTCAGCAACGCAGCCGAATTGGTAAACTCACCGTTGAACTTGGTAATCCAACCCAATCCCGCTTCCAGCGGAGAAGTCGTATCGTCAATATCATTTCCGTACAGACAGAAACCCATTTCCAAACGCAGCGTGTCACGCGCGCCCAAGCCTATCGGCTTGATGCCATATTCAGCACCCGCTTCAAAAACGGCATTCCAGATCTTGTCGGCATCCTTGTTCTCAAAGTAGATCTCGAAACCACCTGCACCTGTGTAGCCCGTAGCACTCACCAGCACATTCTCCACACCCGCAAAAACACCCTTCTTAAACGTATAGTAGGTCATCTCCGAAAGGTTGATGTCCGTCAACTTCTGCAAAGCCTCCGCAGCCTTCGGGCCTTGAACCGCCAAAAGCGTGGTCTTATCCGAAATGTTGATCATCTCCACCCCAGCCGTGTTGTACTTGCTGATATGCGCCCAATCCTTGTCGATATTGGAAGCGTTCACCACCAACATGTACGTCTTCTCATCAATGCGGTAAACCAAAAGGTCATCCACAATACCGCCCGTCTCGTTCGGAAGGCACGAGTACTGCACCTTTCCGTCCACCAAGGCAGAAACGTCATTCGAAGTCACCTTCTGAACCAACTCGAACGCGCCCTCACCACGCACGATGAACTCACCCATGTGCGACACATCGAACACGCCCATCGCATTGCGAACCGTGTCATGTTCAACCAGCAGTCCTTCGTACTGCAATGGCATGTTGTAGCCTGCAAACGGAACCATTTTGGCTCCCAATTCAATGTGTTTCGCGGTCAGCGCGGTGCTTTTCAGCTCGGTAAGTTCAGTAGTATCAGACATGGAGATAGAGTTATTTATCGGAGTGAATGTATTCAAATTAGATAGCCACAGAAACACAGAAGGCACAGAGGTTTTCGCTGAAGGATTTCATTTATTCAGTGGAAATCTGTGTTTCTGTGGCTATAAAATGTCGTTTTAATTGGCGAACAAAAGTAGAAAATCGCGGGTGTTGGACTTGACCGAATAATGCTCCTCGATCTTGGTTCGGGCAGCGGTAGAAAAATCCTTCAGATCTACCTTCTTCTCCAAGATGGAACGAAGCGTCTGCTCCCATTCCTCGGGTGTGTCACATATCCAACCGTTCACCTCGTGGTCAACGATCTTCGTATTCACCCCAACAGGCGAAACAATGGCGGGAATGCCCAGCGCCATGTACTGCAACGCCTTGAAGCCGCACTTGCCTTTCGCCCATTTGTCGTTCTCCAGCGGCATCACGCCCACATCCATTTTCAGCAGGTCATCGATCTCCGATTGCTTGTTCCATGGAACGAACTGAAGTCCTTTCAGGTCGAAATCGGGCTTGCGGTCAGCGATTACCACAAAGTTGAAATCGAACTCACCTTCCAGCTTCTTCAAGATCGGAATAAGCGCATCCAAGTATTTGATGGTGGAATGCGTACCTGTCCAACCAATGGTGATCTTCTCACCCGAGAACTTCTTCACCTGATTGTGATGATGCTCCGTATCAATCGTGGTCGGATTGACAAAAACGTTCTGATTGAATTGCCGCGCATGATCGGCCAAGTAATCGTTCCCACAACTAACCTTCCACGCCCATTTGCAGGTATCGTTAGCGTTGCGATACCGCTTAAAGAACGCAATAACCGAATTGGTGCTTGACGTGTTCTTCAGCCAAATGGCGTCATCAAAATCAAAGATGACCTTCTTCCTAAAAACCTTCGTGATGATCCATTCAAAAACGGGCGGACCGATGGCTGCGGCTTCGCGATGAATGAAAACGTAATCGTACTTCGCAATAGAAAATAGCTGGAGGAATCGCTTCAACAAACCGAGCTTCACCTTCCAAACCTTGCGGAAAAAGTTGCCAGGTTCGTAGAGGTAGATCATGGCGCGTTCGTCCAAGAACGGCTTTACATCAAACTCAAAACCTGCTTCCGTCAGCTTATCGAAGTACTGCTCGAAGCGGAAACGCTGGCTGGGCGCAATTCCCAATGGGTAGGGAACCAAGAAGAGAATGCGTTGCGGCTGCGAGCTCATGCTGTAGTTGCAAAAATAGGATACCGTATAAATGAACCGAGAGTGCCGAAAATCATATTTGCAGTTGAATCGCTTGGTATATTTGCCGTGATGCTTCGCGCCATAGCCGCCATAGGATTGATCGGACTGCTTTTCAGCAATGTTTTTCTGAAGAGTTTCGTGTTCTTGGATTTCAAGATCCATCAGCAATTAATTAGCCAGACCATCTGCGTGCAGAAAGACACAAAAATGAACACCTGCAACGGGAAATGTCATTTGGCCAAGCAGTTGAAGAAATCAGAAGAAGGCTCGAAAAAAATGCCCGCGCTTCCATCGCAATTGGAAGAAGTGCTGCTGTTCTTTACGCAGACCTCAGATTTTGAGTTGAGGCAATTTGAGAACGAGACACGCCTCGTTCCAAACATTTCCAATCTACACGGAGCGGATATCCCAAGTTCCATTTTCCATCCACCGCCCGTAGTGTGAATTGACGTTACTGCGGCCTCCAAGCCGCGATTTTCAACTCACACACATTTTTAATGAGACAATTCATACTTGGGCTTGGCCTGTTGGCCATGTCAAGTTTGGGCGCGCAAGCCTGCGACCAATGCGGCTGTGCCTCAAGCGGATATATGGGAATTGTACCCCAGTTCGGTCGTCATTATGTCGGCCTGAGGTATCAGTTCCAGCAATTTGAAACCCGACACACCAGTTTGCTGGATGTGTCGGCAAAAACTGCGCGAAGCCGTGAATACTTCCACACGATGGAACTGCGCGGAAGCTACTACCCACACAAACGGGTGCAGTTGCTGGCAGCGGTGCCGTTGGTGTATCGCTCGCAGATCTCAGACACCGAAGGTTCCTCTACGAGTTATGGACTGGGGGACGTTTGGCTTGGTGCCAATTACACCGTTTTCGCTTCGCCAGATAGCTTAACAAAGAAGGTGCGCCACCATGTGTTTGTGGGCACAGGATTGAAAACTCCCACGGGAAAAACCGATCTGAAGTCAAATGGCGAACTGCTGCATCGGAATCTTCAGCCAGGAACAGGAAGTTGGGATGTGGACATGAGCCTGCGTTACTTGGCGCGCATAAAGCGTTGGGGCGTAAGTGCTGCGGCCAATTACCGTTTGAACACAACGAATCGCGACCATTATAAATATGGCGATCGAATCACTTCGATGGTCGGAGTATTTTATTGGACGGTTTACAGAAACGTGACCTTCATGCCGCAAGTGGGAGTCAACTTGGATTATGCATTCCAAGACATTGACGGAAAACGGTTGCAGACGCATTCAGGCGGTTATCAGGTTTCGGCCACAGGCGGCCTGCAAGTGAGTTTCAAGCGGTTGATCGGTTCGGTGAGTTATTCTCAACCGATGTTTTTCAACCTGAGCCAAGGAGAAACCACGCCAAAGCATCAAGTGAATTTGTCGATTCTGATAACGATATAATTATTCAATGAAAAAGACCCTTTTGATGATGCTCGCGGCAGCAATTGTCGTGGCTGTTTCATCCTGCACCAAAACGGTGAAAAATGAGCCTCCAACCGTAACCATCATAAGTCCAACTGCCGCTGGTGGCGTGTACATGAGCGATAGCACGGTCAATCTGCATATTGAGTTCACAGATGATGATCAGCTGCATGAACTGTCGGTTGAGATCGTCCGTGAAGTGGACAGCCTGACGGTTTTTCACATGCATGCGCATCCTGATGCGGCCACCTATTCGCTGAATATGGACACGGTTTTCACAACTGCGGAACCTTCGAATTTCGTGATAACGGCCACTGCGACTGACCATGATGATGCGATGACGACCGACACCGAATCATTTCATGTGCATCCGATGTGATGAAGCATGTTGATCGAAACTGAAAACGGTGGCCGATAGTTGAATTCGGCCACCGTTTCTGTTTTTTGATGCGGCTGGCAGATGGCGCGCGTTAAGGATGGAAGCGGCATCTCCCGCATTTGCGGGAATATAGCGGACAGCCTGACCGCGCACATAACTGCCTCGCATTATGTGCGTGGGAACGCCCAAATAATCCTACGGCCATACATTGAAAACGCAATGAACAACAGGTGGTTAAGACTAATTAACATATAATTGGTTCGAGTATGGTTCAATTACCTATATTTCCCCACCAAGACAAGAATGAAACGCCAAACACGAATGTTCGATAAACTGGCGTAGCAAAAGAGTTAAAGACGATATGGGAAGACCTCCTACAAGACCGAAGAAGCTGAAAGACGGCTACTACATTGAAGTGCGGAACACGGGTGCAACCTCGGGCATTAAGATCAGAAGAGATACGGAAGATGAGATGATGCTGGCGGTGAAGGATTACGAGAAGTCGAAGGAAGTTGTGATTCTGGGCGAATCGGTAAACGGGAAGTTCATCAACGACCCGAAGGTGGTGAAGAAGAAGTAACCACTTCTACCCTTTTACATACTTGCGCAATGGAAAAAGTGCGTTGCGGCTGGGTTTCTGACGACCCGCTTTACATCCAATATCATGATGAGGAATGGGGCGTTCCGCTCTATGACGAGCAGAAATTGTTCGAATTCCTGATTCTGGAAACGTTCCAAGCAGGTTTGAGTTGGATCACCGTGTTGCGCAAGCGCGAGAACTTCCGAAGAGCTTTTGAAGGCTTTGATGTGGAGAAAGTGGCGGCTTTTGATGAAGCGAAGATCGCCTTACTGATGGAAGACGCTGGCATTATCCGCAATGGCGCAAAGATCCGTGCTGCGGTTTCCAACGCACAGGCATTCATTCAAGTTCAGAAAGATTTCGGTTCGTTCCGTAAATACATCTGGGATTTTGTGGATGGAAAACCGTTGCAGCCTGACCTGAGATCACTGAAAGATATTCCCGCTAAAACAGAATTGGCCGAAGCCATCAGCAAAGACCTCAAGAAACGTGGGTTCAAATTCGTTGGACCAACGGTTGTTTACGCACACATGCAAGCCACAGGCATGGTGAACGATCACACAATGGATTGCTTTCGGCATGAGGAGGTGAAAAGCCTATAGCAATCGGGAATTAATGGACAAAGAACCCCAGACATGAACTACATAAGATTTGTTGTTGGTTCTGAATCAGATTCTCCAAGAATACAAAATGGCTTGTTTACTGAAATTGAACACCTGAAATCTGAGGGGAAACTTCAACCGTATCAAGTAGATATTATCAAAGAGGTATTCGAATACTTTAACGAGAATTTACCAGTACCACCCTACTCGAAGAAAAACTGGTCAGTTGATGCAATTTCATGGTTTAAAGACGATGCGAACAACTTTATAGACAAGATGAGAGACCTTACAGCAATCTTGAAAGAAAATGGATATCAGGTTCGCGTATTGAGGACGGACAAACCTGGAATGATACTATACGAAGATGAATATCAAATCGTATCTCAAAACAGAATTCACTAAGGTTGGAAGGAAAAATAAAACTAGCTTTCAATCAGTTCTGGGTTCTTCCGCAAAGCAGAAAGGGCTGCCCAACTCACCAAGAAACCGGCAAGTCCAACCGCGATTGAGAGGATAATTGCTCCGATAACATACTGAATGAAGTTGTCGTGAATGTTCTCAAGCGTAAGTGTAGACAGCTTCTCAAATGGAATTGGTTCCGCATCGGAGAACGGTTGCCCCATCAAGTAGCTGAAAAAGATGATGAATGGAATCATCGGGGGAATACTGATGTTGGCCGCAGCAATGAACAGCACTTTATTCATTCTCAAGAGCACCGCTATCGGAATACCTATGAGTAACTGAAATCCCCAGATCGGTATGATTCCGAAGAAGAATCCGAAACCGATACTGGCAGCTTTTCTCAGATTGGTTTCCTCTGGTTTGATGGCTTCCTCTTTGATCAATCGGAAAAGTTTTCCTTTCAGCAGCAGTCTTCTTGGAAGATGATATGCAGCCGTAAGAATCGTAAACCACGCATTCAGGAAACTGATGCGTGTAAAATCTGGTCCAGGACGGAAATGTGACACGCGCTCATTCGGGTCGTACTTCACTTGAATCGGAACTGAAACAAACGGAACATCGCGCCACGCCAACTTCACAATAACTTCAATCTCAAACTCAAAACGCGTGGTGAAGAAGTTGATGTTCTTGATCTTCTGAAGCGGATATAAACGGAAGCCCGTCTGCGTATCAGGCATGAAAATTCCCGTCTGCAATCGGAACCAGAAATTCGAAAAACGATTGGCGAAACTGTTCTTGGCAGGCATTCCATCGGCTTCCAAGTTTCGAGCACCCATTATCACCGCATTCGGATGCGATTTGTGTACTTCAATGAACTTCGGAATGTCGTTTGGAAAATGCTGTCCGTCACTATCAAGTGTAATGGCATAGTGATAGCCGAGTTCGGTTGCCTTTTGAAAACCCATTCGCAGCGCATAGCCTTTCCCCTTGTTAGGAGCATAACTCACGCGAACGATTTTGTCACCAAAACCGTCCAGAATCCTTGGCGTTTCGTCTGTGGCGCCATCATTCACCACGATCAGGTCATCGGTGTATTCCAGCACACCTTCAATGACGCGGGCAATGGTCCTATGATTGTTGTAGGTAGGAACGATCACGCATATTCCCATGCGCTTCATTTCCTGCCGATAATGCTCAAATTCAGCCGAAGATGCCATTCAGCTTGAAGTAATTGGTTTCGCCAGAACGGCCTGTGCAAGTGAACATATCAACACCATTCCGCTCTTTGAAGTCGTATTCCAATACCAGTTGGTTAACCTTGGTCGGATCGATAACCGAAAGGAACTTGATCTGGCGGAACTCGGTCACTTTCTTCTTACCATCGGTCAATCGAATGGCCTCATCCAACACCATTTGCGTCAAAGCCGCACCAGGCGCAACAGGTTTTCCTACAAAATGACCTTCGTAAACCTCATGACCAGCGTTCAAATCCACGTTGACAATGAAGCCGCTTTCTGTCTTCTCTTCGGAGGTTCGTTCGTAAAATCCAGTTAGTGTTGCCATTCTTTCCGATTCGTCACCCTGAACTTGTTTCAGGGTCTATTGATTAGATGCTGAAACGAGTTCAGCATGACCGCAAAGGTGTTAAAACTCGATTACTTTTTCTTCAATGGTTCAAGCACGATTCCAAACGGAAATCCCTGATGATCAATATTCAACTTCTCAATGCACTCCGCACCATGCTCGTATTTCACAGTTCTGGTTGGATGATGTCTGCGTGTGACCACCTTTACAGAAGTCAGCTTTCCATCTTCAAAAACGGGAAGCAGTTTCTTTTTGTCCCACGTCCATTCATCGCCAAGATCCACAAAATCCTTGTCGTACTGATAGTGCGCAAATAGAAGCAGAATATCCTCCGCCATCATGTCAAATATGACCCGACCGCTCAATTTCTTGGTCGCATAGATCTTCTTCCAGCGACCTTTCTTCCACTCCATCTCCAAAAGGTTATTGCCCATAGGCGAAGTAAATTCTACGTGAAGTACATCGTTGCGCTTATGCTGTACCGCAAGAAAACCCGTAATGGTCGTTCCCGTCACTTTGATCTCCGCTTTGTAGATAGCCTCCTTGCCGCGCGGAAGTATCTCTATACCTTGCCCCGCAACAGCTGCGGAAGAAACCAACAGACTAAAAATCAGCAAAAACGCGCGCATCGTTCAGTTGGTTTGTTTTCACGTTGGAGAAGAAAATATCGGTCATATCGCCCGAAGGGTCGGTCAAAGTTACCTTTTTCAATACCGAGCCTTCCTTGGCAAACTGCACCTCTATCTGTTGAATGAACTCCTTCAGGTTCTTCTCCTTCGGTTGTAGCTGAATTCGGATGTTAGTTCCGTTGGTCGAAAATACCGTCTTGTAATTCGCGTTGCTCATGATAGAACCATCAATGCAGCCGAGAATGATCTCCTTCACCTGCCGCAGGATCTGGTTCATCCCCTTGTACTTCTTCTCCTCGCCATCTTCCTTCAGGCGCATCGAATTCTCGTTGATGAGAATGATGTACTCAATAGGCTCATTGAACTGCCAGCGCAGTTTACTCTCCTTCTGGTAGATGAAAACGCCTTTGGAGATGAGTTTCTCTGTGAGAAAAGCGAACGACTTCTCCTGCTGAATATCGCCTTTGATGCTCGTCATGCCATCCAAGGTCGATTTGAGTCCTTTTAGCATCGGGTCGTTAGCGTCCAAGCTTTTCCAATCCTGTGCTGAGAGGAAAAATGGGAAAACGAGACAAAGGAAAATCGTAAGAGTTCTACGCATGATAAGGTTCAACGCCAACGAGTTCGGGCAACGAAACGATCTTCATGCCATTCTCACGGCAAAGATGAATAACTTCTCGCAGAGCCTCGGACGTAACGGGGTTCGTGTCGTGAAAAAGAAGAATGGACGAGCCGTTCAAAAGCTTTTTCACGCGTTTTAGAATAAGGTCTTTCGATTTGGTTGTTCCGTCCCGCGAACGCAAATCCCAGCCAATGACCACACAGTTTTCCTTCTTCACCGCACGGGCAATTTCAGGCGTCATCACGCCAAATGGCGGACGGAAATACATCGTCTTTTTGCCAATGATATTCTGAATTGCTTCCTGTCCTTCTGTCACTTGCCGCTCCGCAGCCGACTTAGAAAACACATATGCGTGGTTGTACGTGTGATTTCCGATGGTGTGTCCATCTTCGAACATTTCCTTCAGCAATAATGGATTTTTCTCGGCATTCCTGCCAATGCAGAAAAAGGTGGCCTTTACATTTTCCTGCCTCAGAACATCTAAAATTCGTGGCGTATGTTCGGGGTGCGGACCATCATCAAACGTGATGGCGATTTTCCCAGGCTCGCCTTTCCAATATGTTTTCATAAAGAACTGTGAGCCGATATCGAACACGCCCCAGCCGAGAATGACCGAATAAACCGCTAACAGAATGAGCAGCGACCACCACGGAACAAATCCCAACGTGATGGCAGGCAACAAGACCAACACCAACCCGATGGCAAGGATATTCAGTCGCAGGAAATTCAATGGACGGTCAATTCTAAGAAATACCAGTTACCGATCTTCTCCCATTCAAAGAGATAAGATTTATTCAAAAACACACGCACATCTTCTCTACCCTTACACTTCGGATAGTTGAAGTATGTTCCAGCCTCAGTTTTGTTTCCACTATGCATGGCAAACTCAGTTCCAACGCCTTTTTCAGAAGCATTCACATAAGCTCTGCTATCAGTAATCATGTAGAATTTTCCACTATCGTACTGAGAAGCCGTCACTAATTCAAGTGCCTCAATATCAACGTAAGCGTCAATTCTTCCATAATCTTGAGCTCCTTGCTTTGCTGTTTTGAATTTCAGTTCAATCGCACAGCTAATGTGATCGACAAACTCACAGGTAATATCCAAATACTTTGATTTTCCTTTTACATCAGAACATTTGGCTTCGAGGTCAACTTTGAAAAGATCTTTTTCTCCAAGAGAATAGAGATTCCCAACACTTCTGATGATCTGAGCAAAATGGTGCTGAAAAGGTGCTTCCTTGTTTATTTCATGCCTTCCATGAATGAACTGCGACTTGAATATTTTCCAAGATTGATCGAGAACGGCATTTAATCGTTCCTGATAATCAAACTCGATAATGTCTGCGTCCTTCAAACCTTCTCTAATAGAATACTGAACTCCTGTCCGAACAGACTGTGGCGGACAAGAATGCTTTTTGGTTCAACGGAAGAGCCATTAAAGTTTACTGTACCAGCTTCAAATGCTTTCAATGCCATAAACAACCCAAAACCAGCAGAAGTGAAATGCTCTCCAGAATACTTCACGTAATTAAAGCCTTCGCCTGTGTTTGAAAGGAGGAGGTCAATCTGACCTCCCCCACCCCCTCCTTCCAAGGAGGGGAGTTGCTCTTCGCTCTGACCTTGGATCAGCGCGCCAGTTCCTCCCCTTGAAAGGGGAGGTGTCCGCCTCAGGCGGACGGAGGGGTCATTTACCAAACTCAACTCCACCACTTTCGCAACGGAAGAACCCAACTTCTCTTTGGATGCCAAGAAGAATGCTCCACCTTCTCCAATGGCTGGCAACTCGTAGTTGGAGGTGGCAGCAAGCTTGGTAAGCAGTTCAACCAACTCATCTGTTTTCTCATCCACCGCACCGACAAGCACCGTTTCGGCATCACCTTCTCCAATAAGCAGTTCAGCATCGGAGAGCGCATAGCCCAACGACAACCCGCCTTGCACATGCGTCATGTTGTAACCATGATTTCCCAGCAGCAACGCAATCTGCCCAGCAATAGAATTGTGTGTTGACTGAATGAACGAGGTCGGGGAAAGTCCTGTCTCAGCTTCCTCGTACATCACTTTCATAAAGCGCAGGGTGTCTCTCACACAGCCAAGTCCTGTACCTACCGTAATGGCATCACAGGTTTCCAAACCTGATTTCTGCAAGCACGACTTCCCTCCTGCCACGCCCATTTTCAGCGCGCTGCTCATTCTACGCAGCATCGCAGGGCTTACAAATTCCTTGTAGTCAGGCTGAATGAGTTGGCTTTCCACATTTGCTTCCACCAACGCGCTCCAAGGTTTTTCACCTCCAAACGTGTCCTGATACGTTATGCAACTGGCGGCTCCTAAATACACGGGTTACTAATTACGAATGGAGTACGAACTAAGCGAAGCGTTCTCATTGAACGAAGTGAAATAATATGCGAACCTACCTTAACGCATGGTGATTGCACAGAGAAAACTGGAGTATTTGAGATACACGGAGAAAATAAATCTCTGTGAAATTTCTGTGTAAATCTGTGCATCTGTGGCTCAATCATGTCAACTGTACCTACTAAAAATCACCGTTGAATTATTACCGCCAAACCCGAATGAGTTGGAAAGCACATGATTAATCTCACCACTCTCCACTTCCAACTGCGGTTTCCAATCGTTGTCCTCAATCGGGTCCTGATAGTTCAAATTGGGAAGGAACTTTTGCTCCTTCAACGCCAATAGCGAATACACCGCCTCAATGGCTCCAGCCGCAGCCAACGTATGACCTGTATAAGCTTTGGTAGAACTGATAGGCGGTTTCTGCGCCCCAAAAACTCGGTGGATGGCAATACTTTCCGACTGGTCGTTATTCTGTGTGCCAGTACCGTGGGCGTTGATGTAGCCGATGTCTGTCGACTTCAAACCTGCTTTCTCCAACGCTTGCGACATGGCCATGAACGCCCCATTTCCATCAGGTGATGAAGCCGTTTGATGGTACGCATCGTTCGTATTGGCCCAACCTGTTACCAGACCGTGGATCTTCGCGCCACGTGCTTCCGCCTCTTCCTTGCTTTCCAGCACGAGATAAGCCGCAGCTTCTCCCAAGTTCAATCCAGCGCGATTGGCAGAGAACGGCTTGCACCATTCCGTGTCCAAGATCATCAACGAGTTGAAGCCATTGGCCGTAAATCGGCACAAGGCATCTGTTCCGCCCACGATGACGCGCTTCAACTTGCCTTGACGTAGCAAGCGTGCGCCCATTGCAATGGCATTGGCGGCAGAAGAACAGGCCGTGCTTATGGTTGTTGCATATCCTGTAATGCCGAAATGCGCTGCGGCCTGTTTGGTACAGGTGCCGCAATCGTGCGTTCCGAGTAGGAACACATTCGAAAAGTCCTGTTCGAGGTAGTAAGGCTCGAAGAAGCCCTCGCTTCTGTCCATGCCGCCTACCGAGGTCGATGACACCAACCCAACATGGTTGTCCATCTCAAAACCCGATTGCTCGATGGCCTCTTTCATGGCCCAAGAACTCAGAAGCGTGGTTCTGGAAACAGCATCGCCTTTCCAGTTCAGGCCTGCTTTCAGTTGGTCGTTGCTCAACTTCACTTCTCCTAAAAGATGTGTTTCTGTGAGCTTGGATCTGAGCAGTTCGGTTTTACCAACGCCTGTTTTCTTCGCTAAAAGCGAAGCCAAGTTTTCCTGCACATCGTTGCCGATGGCCGAAATCGCTCCTATGCCTGTGACAGCAATCTCCATCATTCATTCACATAAGTTAGCCACAGAGGCACTGAAGACACTGAGGTTTTCACAGAAAAAATTCCTTTTTCATTCTGTGTAAATCTGTGTTTCTGTGGCTTTATCATGTTCATCTGTCTAAATACAAATCTGTCAAATGTTCCGCTGTCAATTCGTCAACTCCTGAGTTGGTGATGAACGCGAAGAAACCATCGTGTTCCTCTCCATTCACTTCGGTCCAGCCAATGAGCACGGCCTTGGCGGCATTATCCGCGAACAGCGCCTCGCATTGCTCCAAGAGTTGCGCAGCATCAAACCGCTCGGTGATTAGGAAGTTGTTCTCGCCATACAACTTGTGGCGGATGCATATCTCGCCCACTTCAATGTTCGGAAGCGTGTACACGAACAGCGCAGGACTGGCAATGCCGCTTTCCTTCAGCGAGTTGTAGTACGCATGGTCTGTTTCCAAACTGGAGGAACGGTTGGAATACACCACCGCCACTTCATCATCGGCATACGTTTCCAATTCGGAACGCATCAGCGTCATTTCGGCACCAAGGAAACCAAGTTGCGAAAGCGCATCCATCTTGAAGAACTTCGGGTAACTGAGCCCGATGTGCTTGTAAACCGACCGTAGGAATGGTTCCTCGTCCATGTGCTGACAGAAGAGTTCGCCATTGATGTGAACCTCGTTGTCCTTGATGCGGCAATATGTTTTCAGGCTCAAACTCAAATCAGTTCGCGAAGAAAGGGGTTTTCAAGAGATGACACTTACCAACGGGTCTGAACTTCATAGCGGTCAAACATGCGGTCTTTGGTAAGGAGAATTGCCTCTTGCCGATTGGCCTGAACCACTAACATTCTATCGAAAGGGTCGCGATGATGGTCTGGAAGACCAATTACCGACCGTGTGTCTTCGAATTCAATGGGCAGAAGAATAATCCTGTTGGAAGAACAGAATTCCAGAATGTTCTCGAAATCATCAACCAGTTCAAGTTTACCAAGATTTACCTTGATGGCCATTTCCCAAAGGCTGGCAACACTCAAATAGCAGGTGTTCTCAAAATTCTCAATGTCCTTGATAAGATGCTTAGGAAACTTACCATCCGCGTTCATGAACCAAACAAACGCGTGCGTATCAAGGAGAATATTCATCACATATAATCTTTGAAATCCTCCAATGGTTCATCGAAATCGTCAGACATTTTGAAAAAGCCCTTGGCATAGCCGAACTGTCGTTTTTCAAGAGGTTTCTTCGTTTCCTCACGTTCCAATTTCTGCTTCAGAAAGTCAATGAAATCTTCCACTTCCCTTCGGAATTCAGGAGGAAGCGCGTCTATTTTCGAAATCAGTTCTTTCGTGCTCATGACCAACATTTTTCAGCCTCCAAGGTACTCAATTTCATCTCGTCTTGAATAAAGCTGCCGCATTGCATCCGCCAAAACCTGATGCGGTCTTGAGGAAATAACCCGAGGTGGGCTGAGTGGTTGCTGTGATGATGTTCATGAGTCGAGAAACGCCTTGTTCCTCATAACCAAGCGAAGCAACAAGTTCCTTGCGCTTCATGGCTTCCAATCCGAGGAGGGTTTCTATCACACCTGCCGCGCCCAGCGTGTGGCCGAAATAGCCTTTCATGCTGTTGATGGGAACATCAGACAGTCCGCTGCGCTCAAACGCTATGCTTTCCATCTCATCATTAAAGGAAGTGCCCGTTCCGTGGGCCGACAGATAACCTATCTGCGTGGCACTGACCGAAGCAGGGTTCAACGTCCGTTCTATGCTGCGGTGCAGCCCTTCTCCCGTTCGGGATGGACCCGAAATATGGTTCGCATCGTTGGCACTGGCGCCCGACACGTACTCATCGCATCTTCCTTTAAATAGCGTATCGTCATTCGAAAGCACCAGACCTGCGGCTGCTTCGCCCAGGTTGATGCCCGTTCTGTTCTTATCGTATGGCTTGCACACACCTTCCGTCAAGGCGTGCAGAGCAGCAAATCCCGAAAGGGTGAATTCCGAAACCACATCGCCACCCAACACCAATACGTGTTCGTACTTGCCAGCACGTATCAAACGCGCTGCGGTAATGATGCTCAACACGCCCGAAATACAGGCATTGCTGATGATTATCGGTTCATTGGCCAGATCGAACGACTGCCGCATGAACTTGCTCAATCGCGTAAGCGGCAAGCGCGGGTCGTTGTCCCTATCTATCTTATCAATGTTGCCCTTGGTCGTGCAGATGATCACCAGGCCGTCCTCGTCCTGAAAGGGGTCGAAGCGCAGCTTGCTTACCGAATGCTCGTAGCACTTGGCCAGCATATTCTCCAGCTTGGTGCTGTCTATATGTTCCTCTATGATGAAACTGTTGGGTATCAGCCCCACGTGGCTGGTGGTTTCCACCCCGAACGGCTGCTCCACCTGCTGCAAACCTGTTTCGCCACGTAGCATGGCATCATACACCTTGGCGGGTGTATCGCCCAAGGGGCAGATAACAGATTTTGCGCCTACGTAAACCTCGCTCAAACCAGTCCGTACTTTAGGCATTGTTCGCAAACAAATTGAAAATCCCTACTCGCTCTTTCGTCCTTTTTCTTCGTTCTATAACCTTTGTTTAACTCTGCTATACGCAGGTTCTGAGCCTCGAAAAAGAAGCGAAATAGCTGTGTATTTTCTGTCCAATTCATTTACAAACCATGCCTTTGTTTCCACTCTTCGAAGAACGGTGGTGTGTTCAGTTGCAACACGTGGTCCGTGTCCATGAAAACCTGCACCGTTTCGCCTGTTGCCTTCAGCTGCGTTCTATCCTCGTTGTACACCTTAAAGCGGAAGATCATCTTGGCCGCAGGCGAATTGACAAAGGTTGTTTCCACCAGCCCGATCTCGTTGTACCGCAACGGATACTTGTAATCCATGTGCGATGACGCCAATGGCATCAGCAGCCCGTGCTGCTCGTACACATCGGTAAAATCGAAATCGTACTGCTTGGCCCAAGCGTCTCTCCCATCTTCAAAATACTTCAGAAAATTGCCATGCCATACTATGCGCAGGCTGTCCACTTCGCTGAACCGTACTCGGAAAGTTGTGCTGTTGGTTAATTCTTTCATTCAAAAAACATGTAAGAGCCACAGATGCTCAGATTTTCACAGAAAAAACACAGATTGTTTTCTTTTCGCTTTGCGAATATATTCTGTGAAAAATCAGTGCTAATCCGTGAATCTGTGGCTAACTCATGTTAAGGCTTCCAAAAGTCGTAAAAATTGAACCACTGGTTCGGGTATTTCCGCACCATGTGGGCCATTTCATCAACATACTTTGTGAGTAAAAGTTCGGGCTTCAATTTGCCCTCTATGGGTTGCGTGCAGTAGAAGCTGTAATCGTACGTTCCGGTCTTAAAGCCGTACACGAAAACCTTGGGCACATCGAACTTGGCGGCAATGGCAAACGGACCGTAAGGAAACTGCGCTTCCTTGCCCAGAAAATCCTCTTTGAGAGTACGCATGCCTTCGCGGAAGCGGTCTCCGTGTATGCACACCAATTCCTTGTTCAGCAGGGCTTTACTGATGAGGAATACGTGCGAAATATCGTCCTTAATGGGTATTACGTTGAACTTGCGGCCGCCCGTGGTGCCGTCCATCTGCTTCTTTATCTGCTGGTGCTCCTCATCGTACATCACCACGTTCACCTTGCCGCCATAGCCGCGCATCAGGTGGCTGGCTATTTCCCAATTGCCCATGTGGCCCGAAATAAGAATGCCGCCCGTCTGGTTCTCTACCATGTTGCGGATGTGCTCGGCCCCGTTGTGCGTTAGGTTAAAGCGGTCTTTGATGCCCGATGCCATGGCCACCTTGTCTATAATTACCTGCCCGAACACGTAGTAGGTGCGGTAAATGCCCGCAATGCTTTTCAGTACGCCATAGCGCAGGCCATCGCGGTAGTAGCGGTAGATCCATTTGCTGCTGCTCCACGAGAACAGGAAGAAATACAGCACCACAAAATGCAGGAAACCGTAGGTGAACCCAAGGCCCAGATGCTTCATAAAGAAGATGAAGAACCAGTAACCTAAGGCGTTTCCTCTACTCTTTCCGCTCCATTCGCTCATGGGCGCGAATTTAGTAAGGTTCGGAAGTTCGGGGATACGTGGATTTGCGTGTTCTTTTGGGGGCTCAGATTATGATAGGCTGACCAGCCAAGAGGGAAGGCCGCGGTTCTACTGGCATCTTTTAATTAAAACTGATATGAGTTGTTGCCCTTTGGTGAATACCCGGGACTGAACAGAGGTTGATCGGTGCTTTAAGGGTAGATTTTTGGGGCAAGACTGAGATAGATCGTGGGCTTGACCGAGATAGATCGGGGCTTGACCGAGATAGATCGGGACTCGACCGAGAATGATCGGGACTCGACCGAGAATGATCGGGAGAAGACGGAGATAGATCGGGAGTGGACTGAGAACGCTGGTTATCAGACGGTTAGGACTGATGGCGGTTTTCAGGTAAGAAAGCACGCGTTGCAAACGCTAACGGGAAGCGGAGGCAGTGGCGATCTTATTTAATCTTTGAAGATCAGTTTGGAAACTGATTGTATTTACCTCCACACGAGTGACCCTTCGGAACACTCGCGCGAGCCGGGAAGCCTCTTCAAAAGCCAAAGACCCTCAGAAACTTATGGTACTTTAAGGAAATACCAGACCTTGGGCAACCACCTTCAAACTCAAGTAATAATAGATTCAATGGCTAAGGACGGATTACTTGATTCATAAATCGCCCTTCCAATGATAGCGTAATCAGCTCCAGCTTTAATAACTTCGGAATACTGTCCCCCCTGCGCTCCTACACCACAAGCCACGATAATCATGTCCTGACCTACAATTTGCCTGAGTTTTTCAATTTGTTCCGGCCGAGTACCAGGAGCTTGAATTCCCAAACACCCCATCTCCAATGCAAGTTTTGCCGCCTCCTCTGCGTACTTTCTTGTAAACTCCAGACCTCCAGGATGAGTTAATTCCGTTACCACTATTATTTCCAATTCGCCACCTCCAATTTGCTTTATTTCATAAATCGCATCAGTACCTACTATAGCATGAACCATTATTGAATCAGCACCAGCATCTTTGACCAATTTCACGATTCGATTATTCGTTACTGGTGCATCAGCAACTTTGAAATCTGCAATAATTGGCTTGCCAAATACTTTCTTAAGCCTGCCAATAATTGGGAGACCTTCAGATAAAATAAGAGGGTAATTAACTTTGATTAAATCTATTTGTTCGTAGCAACTGTTTAAAACTCGAACACATTCCTCCTCAGTTTCACAGTCTAACGCTAAAACAATCCTTGTCTTCGGAACAATCGACCTAATCGACATCTCAGACTAACTATTCAAACTATTTCGAACATCTACCACCATATCCTCCGTATTCTGGCGAATAATACTTTCAAATTCTATCATCGAAACATCCTTATCATAACCAGCAAAAGTGATACTTCGAGATGCATTTATTAAGGCTCCCAGACCATCTGAATTGAAATTATGTACGACATCCTTTCCAGAGGCTCCTTGTGCTCCATAGCCTGGCACTAAAAAAACGTTGTTGTACATTTCAGCGCGCAATTCTTTTGCTGCTTCCGAATAAGTTGCCCCTACGACCGCTCCTACCGAACTGTAACCGTTTTTACCGACCATATCCATTCCTAACCTATTAACCGTTCGTGCCATCTTTACATAAAGCGGAAGCTTCGACTCCTCCAAGATTTGGTCCTGAACATCACCTGAACCAGGGTTTGATGTTTTGACAAGGACAAAAATTCCCTTTCCATAATCCTTGCAAACATTTACAAACGGCACCAAAGTTTCCTCACCCATGTATCCATTTACCGTCACAGCATCAACATCAAACATTGGTTTACGCTCTCCAAACACAACCGAGGCACCAAGAAACGCATTTGCATAAGCAGTTGCGGTTGAACCAATGTCATTTCTTTTGGCATCCACAATCACAAGAAGTCCTCGCTCCTTTGCAGCCTTAACTGTGTTCTCAAATGCAATCATCCCCGGTAGGCCATATTGCTCATAGAAGGCAATTTGAGGTTTTACACAAGGAACAAGGTCTTGGATTGAGTCTAATATGATTGTATGAAATGTGGTGATTGCTGAAGCTATAGCCTCATTCAGCGACCCTTTCTGAGCATTTGTAAGAATAAAATCTGGAATGAGTTCTAAACGGGGGTCCAGCCCAACTATACACGGAGTAGCTTTACGTTCAACTGAACGTATTAGTCGGTCAGCAAAATTTTCCATCATATTTTTTCTCTCATTTATTTACCAAACGCCTTATTGCTAAGGTGATTTAAATCGACTATTTGCCTCCTCAATTGCCCTTGCAGCTGCCAAAAGCGCCACAACTCTTTTACTTGGTGGAAAAGTGTTCCGACATGCCGCTTTCGCAAATTCAACCGCCAAGTTCAATGAAAACTCCCAAGGTTCAAAGGGAATTTCCACCAAGTTATTGACGTTCAGGTTTAGGTAATTTATCGCTCTACAGATTCCTTTATTGGAATCTGTGTTTGAATCGATTTTTTTCTGGTCAATAACTTTTTCCAACAATTTAAAATGTTCTCCTATAGCCGTTAGGTCAAAATACGCCAATTTACCATGATCAATACCCCTAATTAATAAATCAACCATCAAAAGACATACATCTGAGGTTGAATGACCGTAACCTATGCTTCCCGCATCGATAAGAATCGGATCATCATTAGCATCTATCAATAAATTGTTAGCATGAAGGTCACCGTGGCATATTTGAGCTTTAAATCCTGGATCCATATGCTCATTAGCCAACATGTCAAAAGACCCATTTTCCTTGATGATTGAAACAAGCGGCAGCAATGAATTTTCGTAATCTGCGTTATAGTTAAGCAAAACCCCATGTAACTCTTCTATGCTTGCTTTGACTTGCAACTTCTTGTTTCTTGAAAGTCCTAGCAGTACTAAATCCAAGGTACTTTTACAATCCAACTCTGACTCTCCAGTAACTTTATAAAGTCCCATTAAACAGGTGTCAGAAAAAATCGTCCTAAGGTTTTTCTTAACCTTAGTATCAGTAGGATTGGTCTGTAACCAATTAAAACAGGAATTTGTTTCGGAGGCAAATTCAAATGAAAGAGCAGACCAACCTTTGTACTGAAGTTTACTCGGAGATACTTTGCCAACTTTGACCGTTGTTTTTGACCTAAGAGGTTCATAATAGTCCTCAACATTCTTAAACTCTTTTCCAAGTTCCTGTAAATCGTTCGACAATTTGAACAGAACATGTTTTGATGCCCCAAAATCTGCCAAGAAGATATAAGCACCAGACCAACCTGGGGTAAGAGCTTTAATAGTTATACTTCCATTTTCAGGAATGGTCGAACTAAAACTTGAATACTTCGCCAGAATACTTGAAATCACTGACTCTCCAACGCTATCATTCAATGATAGTGTCCTTAAGTTGGGAGTCAAAATTATTTTATACCTGCCTAACAGTTCACCAAAATCTACTATACCCTCAATTGCCTTTCTTACAGTTTGAAATGCTCCTGTTTTTGCACTAAATTCCTTGCGAAGTTCACCAACTTTAATCCCTTGGTCTTGAGCTATTTGTCTTGCTGCGAGAATACTATCATCATCTGATGAATAAATTAGAACAGGTGTATTTAAGCTTCGAAGTTTCTCCGTTATCAATGGCTTGTTTAGGAGTTTCAATCCAGCTTTTTCAAGTTTTACATCGCCTTTGGCATCCACCTGCTTCTCTATAATATCCAATATGACCAAGTCAATCCTCTGGGCTTCCAACAATGCTGATTCAAACTTCTCAATATCCGCCTCTATCTTTGGACTAACAGTTCTCGAGGGAGAAAAACCATCAAACAATGGTTCTATATAATCCTTGATGAGCCTTTGATCAGCCTTTACATCGTCAAAAAAATATATTGCAAATGAATCCATGGACTTAAAATTTCAATAAAATAATCTGTCGATAAAATTTGGTCCTATCTTTATTAAAACCCCACTTCAACTCTCCATCAAAATCCAATATTTGTTCTCGCCACTTAGACAGTCCACCCATCAGGTTGTTCTTTTGTTCTGGATCTGATACCGAGTTCTCAATCAGAAGTTCAAATGAATTATCAATCTGTTTAAGCGAAACCTGAACACTAAGTGGGGTTTGCGACTGTTCATCTTCATCCTTTTCGTGAATATTATCTTCGAAAATGTGTTGAAGCAGATTCTTTAGAAGGGGTTCAAAAATAAACGCCTGATAAATAGTTGCTTCATCCCTACTAAAACTGTAGTCGAGCCCAGTCTTACATATTGCCTTGAATGATTCCAATGCGTGATTGACATTATCAACCAAATCAACATTCAATTGAGACAAAATAGTATTTAAGACTGAGTTGTTCTCCAACTGACGCTTGTCAAACCTCAAATAATTTACATACATGCTTTCTAAGAGACCAATGTATTTTTCAAATACATTTTTTTCTAATAAAACACTGGGTTCATCCTGAATAAGTTTGACCAAAATTGTAAAGTCATCATTACTTCCAATAACAACTCCAGGCCGCATTGCCTCTTCCAAATCCCTCCTAAACATGTAATAGACATTAAAACTCTTACTATCAAAGAGGTCTTTGATTTTTTCCAGGTGACCGAAGATCACATCATTCAGGTATTGTGCAACATATTTCCAGTCGGTCATCAATTTCTGACACCAACTTTGGAAGTAATCTGTTGTCACAAACGACTGATCATTGTTTACTCCTTGAATAAAATTCTCAATTTTCCCCCTATATGCTGGGCTAAGTGCGCGGTAGCGTTCAATTATGTCATAATGGTTGTACTTTCTGTCAAAGTTCCTTTTTCTCTGCACCATTAAACTTTTAACTACCGCCAGTTTAGAATCAAAAGGAATTCTAAGTCCAGTTTTTCGTTTTTCGGTTATAAGTTCTAAAAATTGAGTTGCATCTTGCATAGAATCTGAAATACCCTCTATCAGCCTTATGTCATTCAACTCTTGGATGATTGTATCATAGTATTCTTGACTGGAATGATAATCTCGCGTAATGAAAGAATGCAAGTGATAAAACAGATTCTGAACGATTGCTTCGGAAAACTTTTCTTCAATAAAAGCACTTCTAAAAATACCTCCCAAGTTCTCAATAAACAGAACTTTATCCGCAGAACGCAGTACGGTTACCGCAGCAAACTTTATTCGGACGACATTTGATCGAGTCTTTAGTTGCTGTTGCATTGGAGTAGACTCAGCTAAAGCAATCTTTAAGCTGATTTGAGCAATTAAATCGCGCGCAATTCGAAACTCCAAAGGTGGGCGGTGCATCCATATCTTTTCAACCGACAAAAAATAAATGACGGCTTGGACGACCGTATTGCCTTGAATTTTTCCCACTTGGAAACCTTCTTCCAGTTTCCTTAGATGCTCCACAACCAAGAATCGCTTTTCTGTTGACAACAAGGCTTCATCAAGCAAAACCTTGAACTTCATCATCTCAGAGATGATTGACCCCGTTAGTTGCTCACCGTAAAAATCCCTTGGTCTATGATTGACCTCTGTTGTCCTATCTCGTATTTGAAGTCGTTCCTTTCGGGAAACATTAAAATCATTGATCAATTTATTGGGAACCTCAAACTGCTTTAAAGCTTCAATTTGGGCACATACCGGGCATTCCTCCATTTCAAAATAACGCAATGGCAGCCTGTAAAGGAATTTAACCGACACGGTTGACGAAAGGTCTTCCACCGACTCCGACTCAGCAACTTTGACGCTATTTGTAAATATGTCAACTGGAATATTTTCAACCCTAGGATTGCGCTTTACCTGAACAATTTTCTCAAGCATCTCTTGCTCAGGCTTCCATAATTGAGAGAACAGGATGCAAACCTTAATGTTGGTCTTTGCCTCCGAAGCAGCAAAATTGACCATTTGCTGAACCGTGGTTCCATTCAAACTACCCCAATCAATTATCAAGACATTGTCGGATTTACTTCCACGGTGCATTTTCTCGTTATAAAACACCCAGTTCCCAAGTACGTTGTTTCTCTTGATAACTTTTCTTGCAACACAAACCGCCAATTCAGCACTATACTTGTGATATCTTTCCTCCAAGTGCTTTGAGATTTGTTCTAGGTGATTAACCTTGAGTACCGGTGTTGGTGTCCAAATTTCAAAGTCTTCTATCCCTTGACTTTCGGCCCAACTGTCAATCTCATCATAGTAACGCTGCATAATGACTTCATCATTTTTTGCTAGAAAATCAATTGCACTTAGGTAAAAAGTGAAATGTCTTCCTGCATTCTTACCAACATGACTAAAATGCAATGCACTTCCCTTCTCCACCATTTCAAGTACCTCATCAAGATCTTGATTGCGATGCCCTAAGTCCGTTGATATCAAGGCCTCTTTTGTCTTCGCTATTATCGATTCATAACTATACGGCTCAATGAACTTGACTCCACTCTTAATTGATTCCATCATTGGAGTAACAGATAAATCGTATTCAGCCAAAGACAGAATCTCAAGTTCATCATGTCCCCATATATTCACTGAACCTTGGGTTTTGGGCTGTACTAAACCGAGGATTGCAATCGGATGGGCAAGTCCCCTGTACACCGTCTTCGCCAAGCGATTGACCGTTTCAAAAGAGGAGATTAGAGTTGTTAAGATCAACACTTGATCCCCTCTGCTGAAAATGGGGGATCTTCGAGGTATTCTTCTATCAACTTCATCACTTAGAACAACAATCTTATCAACATCTATCCCCATCCATTTGCAGAACGGTTTCGCTATTTTTCTAGCCTCTTCATTATCAACGAGAATTTTAATTGATTTCAAGTCTATACGCGCATTTCCATGCCTACTTTTGAACAACAAGGTCAAAGCAATACCGAAACCATCTTCTTCAAATTCAAGTAAGGTTTCCATATTAACCCATCGCTTAACCCAACTCAGATTTGGACTAATATCGCAATAGCCCTTTTTTTGTTCTGAAACTTGTTTCTCAAGTTCCTGAATCAACTTGTCTCCATAGTATCTAATCAAACCGTTAAGACCATAAAGCAGTTCCCATATTAGCTTCCCATCCACATTTGCATATTGATGAACTAGCGGGTCATTATTCACAAACTTCTTTATTTCAAGAATTTCATTACCCCCTTTATTAGAGAGGTATGACGTAGCTTCCACCTTTCCTTCGGAAGAAAGGACCTTAAGAAGTTCCATGATTTCATCTTGGTAGATGCCGCACCACGAATGCTCTCCCTCCTTGGTTAAAACCAGAATCGGATCTGCAATATTCTCGAATTCGCTATCGAAAGATTCAGGATCTTGAATTGTAGAATCTTCCTCGTTGAAATTTAGACCGCTTTCCACCAATGTTCTTCGTAAGTACTCATTCACGGAATCGGTGCATCCTTCTAGTTTCTCATATCCATATTGCTCAGGAAAACCATAAACAACCAATGGATTCGGATGCCTTAACTGAGTTAATGAATTGAGAATATCCTCCACCAGTTTCTCAGAAATTGGTTGAATAGATTCAAGTTTGAAATCCAAAAAAATAAAGACGGTCGCAGTTCTATCCTTAATGCTCTTGAATCTATCTTCAAGCTCGATGTGTTGCTTTTCAAAAAAGTTATCTACTCGTAAATCATTGGCAGTGATCTCAACACGCTCAACTATCACTCCTGGCGTTTTTCCTGTAGGTGTTGTTAAAGGCGGATTGACCTTAGCGAGTTCCCTATAAGGCACCATGGTCATTTTGATGAAAGAACCCGGCATGTACCCTAACTCATTTGCGGAAAACTTCCTCGCAGGGCCATCGTATCCACCTTTTTGATAACCGGCTTCAACCCTAGCAGAGCGAATCGACATTAACCCATCGTACTTATTCACGATTCGCTGAATACGGTACAATCCTTTAGTCCCTCTAAATCTTTCTGATTTCCTACTATACCATTTATCAAACGCCCAAAGAACTATATTATCATCAGTCATTGTCGATGACTGTTCAGATAAGGCAAATTGTTTCTTAAGAGAATTGACAACTCCTTGACCAGTATCTCCGAAATAAATCTCGAGATGATGGTCATATCCCTCTTTTAGCCAGCTAAAAAAACTTTCATTGTTTCCAACTGAGTTCTCATCAATCACTGAGTTCGGCAATAGAATTACCCCAAGTAATGCATGGGTAGTTGAACTCTCACCTAATGGGTTGGCATGCTCTTTCAAATTTTTCACCAACTCATTTAGCACAACACCTGTAATCGAGCGCGCATCAATTTTGGCCAACCCTTTCTCCTCATTGCCGATAATGTCGTGCAAAAACTCTTTTAGATTCTTCACCTCAAGACTATCTTCCAACTCTTGAACCCAAGTCAATGGTACAATTGCCTTATAGCTTATTTCATCAGTCTTTTTCGATTCGAAATCAGATTCCGTAACATTGGCGCGCTCAAGAACGTTTTGCTCATCATAAATCAGTGGTTTTCCAGAACGGAAATCGCATTTTCGAATTATTCGTACATCCCCAGTTTCAACATGGTAACACATAGCCGCTCGTTCAAACTGTATGTGATACAGAAAGTTCCTTGCAACTCTACGTTGGCCAACCACATTTTGCATCTGTCGATGAACCCTTGGATTGGAAATTTGGATTTCTAACATTTTCTTATTCTCACCGGAAGAAGGTTGATCCAGAGGCATTGCAATATCCACAGACACATCTTGCTTTAAGGCACTTTCAATTAACAACAACAATTGAGCAGCAGCCCCGAACTCAACCCAACGTAACTGGGAAAGGTCCACAAGCAATCCATGTTCTTTCGTTTGCACTGACCAAACCCCATTTTGAAACTTGTTTTCTGTTTCAATCTCTTCTTTCAATTTCTTTTCAAGCACTGCCGCTGTGAGTCGTATGGGCGGAATATGAAATAGTGTGGTTTTCATTGCCGGTGAAGTATTGTAGATCAATGGTTTGACAATATGCAAACTATTATGGGAAAAGTGAACATAAGATGAATTAATATGCACCTTCCAAAACCCCATACCCTCTTTCCAAAAGGTCATATCCTCCTTCTGAAAGCTCACATCTAGTTTCTTAACGGGCTTACCAAATTATTTCTTGCACTTAACAATAATCTGAAAGAAAACCCATTCTCAACTGTCAAAAAGCGGTTTTCATCCACCAATAGCTGGCATGCCTCCCCGTCTTTGCGGTATGCAATCCCGTCTTTCCAGTATGCCTCCGCGTCTTTCTGGGATGCCTCAGCGTCTCGGTGGTATGCCTCACCGAACGGCTGGCATGCAATCACCATAGAGTGGCATGCAACCCCCACTCAGCATTTTGCAAACGCGTCTTCCGCAAAATCAACAAAGGTAAAACGTGGTGCGAGCAGCCGTACCCTGAGGGCAATCGAAGGGTACAGCCAAGCCTACCTCTGTAGACTTCGGCTCCGCTCAGCCTACCCAAACGCACATGCCGCTCGTCATGCTGAACTTGTTTCAGCATCTATTGAATTAGACCTTGAAACAAGTTCAGGGTGACAGCAAACGTGTACAATAAACTCAGGGAAATCCGAACTGATCAACTGGTCAACCCAGTCAACTGATCAACTCACCTTAGAGGCAATAAAGTTGTAGAAGTCGTCAAACGACTTGATGGTCTGGAAGTCTTCGGCTGTGGTTTTGAAACCGAAATTCTCATCGATAAGCACCACGAGGTCCACATAATCGAGACTGTCGAGGTCGAGTGTTTCGTGCATGTTGGCATCGGCCACAAGGTCGGCCGCATCTGCCTCGAATTCCTCTATCAGGAACTCATTTACGGTATCGATGATCTGCTGCTTGTCCATTTTCAGGGCGCGAACTTACGAATTATCAACGTTGAGTTTGTTCCTCCGAACCCAAACGAATTTGAGAGGATCGTGTTCAATTCCTTATCCACACTTTTTGATGGGATGTTGAGCTTGGCCGAGGCTTCATCTGGCTCTGAGAAGTTGATGTTGGGTGCCACGAAACCGTTCTGCATCATAAGTAGCGAATAGACGACCTCTGAGGCGCCTGCCATCCAGCACTCGTGGCCCGTCATGCTTTTGGTGCTGCTTACCAATGGGCCGTTGTCTCCGAATACGCTGTGGATGGCCTGTGCTTCGAACGCATCGCCAACGGGTGTACTGGTGGCGTGGGCGTTGATGTAATCGACCTCTTCGGGTTTTACTCCGCCCATTTCCATGGCCATTTTGAGCGCGCGCACCTGCCCTTCTTCATTGGGGTTGGAGATGTGCTCTCCGTTGGAACTGAAGCCGTAACCGACCACTTCGGCCAAGATGTTGGCTCCACGTGCCTGTGCGCTTTCCAAACTTTCGAGAATGACGGTTGCTGCGCCACCACTTGGTACCAGTCCGTTGCGTGTCTTATCAAAAGGACGTGAGGCTTCGGTTGGGGTGTCCTCATAGGTGGAGAAGGTTCCGATGCCATCGAAACTTCCGAATGCATACGGGTTGACCTCTTGCGCGCCTCCGCAGATGATCTGTTTCTGCAATCCCATTTTAATGAGCAGGAAGCCCATACCGATGGAATGCGAACCGCTGGCGCATGCCGCACTCACCGTAAAGTTGACGCCTTTGAGGCGGAAGATGGTGCTGAGGTTCATGGTTACGGTGCAGTTCATGCTCTGGAAGATGTTTCCTGAACCGATAAGTGTGGTGTCCTTCTTCTCGCGAAGCAGATCCACGCCTTCTATGACCGCACCTGCGGTACTATCGTTTCCGAAGAGAATACCGACCTCGTTCTGGTCGATGAACTCTTGGGTCATGCCTGCCATTTCCAACGCCTGTTTTGTAGAAACGAAGGCGTAGAGCGCTTCCTCTGGCATGTTCTTGCGGTCTTTACGACCGAGTTCTGCTTTCAATTCGGGCATGGGCACATCACCGACCAGCGCAGAACGGAAACCCATTTCCTTGCGCACAGGGTCGAAGATGATACCTGATTTTCCGTCCCGGAGCGAAGCCGTCACTTCCTCGGCATTTTGGCCAAGGCAAGAATGAATTCCCAGACCAGTTATCACCACTCGGTTATTCATGCTTGAGAAATATTTTTTGTTTCACGCAGAGACCAATTTACCTCTCGCAAAGGCGCAAAGGCGCGAAGAGGATTATTGCACAGAGAAAATCTGAGAAATGGAGATGCACCGAGAAAATCGTTTAGCCACAGAGGCGCAGAAGGCACAGAGGTTTTCACAGAAAAAACTCCTTTTTCATTCTGTGTAAATCTCCCGAAGTGTCGGGACAAGTTGTGTTTCTGTGGCTTTAACATGTCTGTTCTTTTTATCTCACGCAGAGACGCAGAGATGCAAAGAGGATTATTGCACAGAGAAAATCTGAGAAATGGAGATGCACCGAGAAAATCGTTTAGCCACAGAGGCGCAGAAAGCACAGAGGTTTTCACAGAGAATGTTCTCTGTGTCTTTCTGTGTAAATCTGTGTTTCTGTGGCTATAAAATGTATTCACTCTTTTTCAACTAATTAAATCCCCCGTCTCGTTTCTCGACACCCCCTTTGTAAAGGGGGAACCGCGTTCTGCAAATCTTATCTCTTAATCAACTTTATAAACTCTGTAAACTTCATCAACAATATAATCCACCATTGATATTAATCACATTTCCTGTGATGTACGATGCATCGTCAGACACCAAGAACGAAACGGCTGCGGCTACTTCTTCCGGCTTTCCGAAACGCCCCATCGGTATCATCCTTGACATCTCTTTCTGGTCGAAATCGGCTGTCATATCTGTTTCGATGAAACCTGGTGCAACGGCATTTACGGTTACGTTTCGCTTCGCGATCTCTTTTGCTAATGCTTTGGTTCCAGCAATTACTCCACCTTTTGCAGCTGAGTAATTGACCTGCCCTGCGTTGCCCATCATTCCAGATACGGAAACCACGTTGACAATTCTTCCCCAACGCTTGCGGATCATGCGGTCAACCAACTTGCGGGTAACGTTGTAGAAACCACCTAACGACACGCCAAGCACGTTATCCCAATCCTCGTTAGGCATCACCATGTAAAGTCCGTCTTTGGTAATTCCTGCGTTGTTCACGATCACGGAGATGTGTTCGCCTTCGTTGGCTTCCAACCATTTGGTCAGAGCCGCATCTGTCTCTTCTCTATCGGCCACATTGAAACCAATGGCTTCGGCCGTGCCGCCTGCTTCTTCAATCAGCTTCACGGTTTCATCCGCAGCAGCTGAGTTAGAAGCGTAATTGACCAGCACATGCAGTCCGTGGTCTTTGGCCAAACGCACCGAAATGGCGCGTCCCAATCCACGTGAACCACCTGTTACCAATGCTATTCTTCGGTCGCTCATGAGTTTTGTTGTTTTTCACGCAGAGATACAGAGACACAGAGACAATAATTCATCTGAGAAATCTGTGAAAATCTAAGCATCTGTGGCATTAACATGTAAACTCTATCTCTTGTCAACTTATCTCTTTGTCAACTCAATCAACCTCAAAAAATCTCAATCGGTGGATCATTCTCATGCAGGTAATTGGCCAGTTCTGCCAACTGTGCTGAACGCGGCTTGTCATCTTCGAAGGTTGCCAAATGCTTGCGCACCGTATCGTAGAACTTCTGCCCAGCTACTGACATCTTCGACTTGACGCCTAGACTATCGACACCTTGCGCAATGGCAACGGCTTCAATGGCCATGACCTGGAACGAATTGTCGATCACCTTTTTGGTCATCAACGCAGCGTTGGTTCCCATGCTCACGATGTCCTGATTATCGTTGTTGTTCGGAATGGAATGCACGTACATCGGGAAGGAAAGCGTCTGGTTTTCAGCCGTGGTTGATGTGGCCGTGAACTGCATTCCCTGCACCCCGAAATTGTAACCGAGTTTCCCCAAGTTCATGAACGGTGGGAAGATGTCGTTCAGCTTCTCGTTAACGAGGTAATTCAACTGCCTCTCGCACAACATGCTCAACTTGGTAATGGCAATTTTCATCTTGTCCATCTCCAATGCCACATAATCTCCGTGGAAGTTGCCACCGTGATACACGTGCTTGTTTTCGAGGTCAACAACAGGGTTGTCGTTGGTTGAGTTGACCTCATCCAACAGAATTTCCTCTGCGTTCTGAACGGTCTCCAAAATGGGCCCAATGATCTGCGGAATGCAACGGAACGAATAGTATTCCTGCACCTTTTCCTTGATCGGCTTGCCGTTGCCCACCTTGTGAATATCCTTGAACAGTCGGTCTTCGCGCTTGCGCACCAACTGGCTCGTTTCCAAACATCTGCGCATAGCGGCCGCCACTCGCTGCTGACCTTCGTGCTTCTTCGCACGGTTCAGGAACTCCGAATAACTATCGTCATACGAACGGACCACCTCGTTGATCACGGCTCCGATCAATGTTGCCCAACGCAGCAATCGCTTGGCATAGATGACATTCAGTAACCCGATGCCGCTCATGCACGAAGTTCCGTTCATCAATCCCAATCCATCGCGCAGCTGCAACATCAAAGGTTCCATTTTCAATTCCTTGAGGATGTCGGCCACAGGTCGAACCTCGCCTTTGTAGCTGGCCTCTCCTTCTCCGATCAATCCCAACGCCAAGTGCGCCAATTGCACCAGGTCGCCACTCGCCCCTACACTTCCGTGCTCAGGGATGTACGGGTAAATGCCTTTGTCGAGATATGCCACCAACTGATCGATGACACCTTCGCTAATGCCCGAACCACCCAGCGCAAGAGTGTTCAGTCGGTTCAGCATTACGGCACGCACGTACTGATCTGGCAATCCTGCTCCAAGACCTGAAGAATGGCTGCGCACCAAGTTGTACTGCAATTGCTCCAACTCCTCATTCTCAATGCGGTATTGCGCCATTGGGCCGAAACCCGTGTTGATGCCGTAAATGATCTTGTCTTTGGAGAACTCGGTCAGGAACTGAAAACTCTCGTCAACAACGGCTCGCTGCTGCGCTGACAATCGCACTTTTTCTCCTTGTACAACAACGCGGAAAAACTGATCGAGTGTAAGTGTTGGTCCTATGACGTGCGAGTTTTGGGTGAGCCCGTTCTCAGGGGGCGCAAATTTAACGTTAAATCAATTTTGTTCCCTATCATTGACTGCCAATCTTTTCTGATGGGTCGGATACTTCAGTCTATTTATCTTAAAACGCTAAAATTCAAATGGTTATGGCTGTTTGGGTTTGCCGTGATTTTCGTCATGATGGGCTGGAAAGCGAGCCAGCTCCACATTGAGGAAGACATTACCAAAACGTTTCCGAGGACTGAGGAGTTCAAGAAGTACGACAATCTATACCGCAATTCGTCTATATCTGGAAACATTGTTGTAGCGATCGGGCCGTTGTCGAAATCGTCAAGTGATGAACTTGTTTCCATCGGTGAGAACCTTTTGGAGCAATTCAACCAGTTGGACACAGGATTGTTCAAGGACATTCAGTTCAGTTCGGATGCCGCGAAGTTGGAACAGGCTTACGGGAATTACCTACGTGATCTGCCGTATTTTCTGACCGCGGATGAGATCGATACGCTTTTCAAAGACCTTTCGGGAGATGGCATCGAAACACGCCTCACTTCCACCCTGAACCGTCTTCGCAGCTATGAAAGCTTGGGAACCAAGAAGTTCCTAATGAAAGACCCACTGCAGCTCGGTTCGCCCATTCTGAAACGATTGAGCAAACTCGAAGAAGGCAGCACGTTCAAAATTGTGGATGGCTACACATTTACGGCCGATGGCGAGTATCTGCTGATGATCGTGAAGCCCACGCATCCACCTTCGGAAACCATCGAAAACACAAGATTGGTGGAAGGCTTGCAAGCTGCGGTTGATACGGTTTCTGCTGAATTGAGCGAAGAGGAAATCCTGCTCTTTGGTGGGCCTGTGATTGCCGTTGGGAATGCCACACGTATTAAGAAGGATACGAACCTGGTGGGTATTCTGGCGGGTGTGATCATTCTGTTGCTGCTCATTGGCTATTTCCGCAAACTCTTTTTACCGATTCTATTCTTCATCCCTGCCATTTTCGGATTGGTTTTCGCCTTGGCGATGATCACGCTCTGGCAAGGTTCTATTTCGGCCATTGCGGTTGCAGTGGGTACGATTGTGCTGGGAATTGCCATCGATTACAGCTTCCACTTCTTCAATCATTACCGCGAAACGGGATCCATTTCGGAAACGCTGAAAGACGTGAGTTCGCCCATGTTGCTGGGTTGCGCCACAACTGTTGCAGCCTTCTTCTGCCTAAACTTCCTGCATTCCGAAGTGCTTGCCGATTTTGGAACATTTGCAGGTTTGAGCCTTATCGGAACAGCCTTCTTCGCATTGCTCGGACTGCCACATCTTGCCACGTTAGCCAAGTTCAAACCGATGGCCGAACCGAAGGAAAAGCAACCCATGGCTTTCAAGTGGAAAGCGTTGCTGTTTTTCAGTCTTATCGGAGCTACGGTCTTCCTTTGGAATTTCGCGGATGAGGTCGAATTTGAGAATGACCTGAACAAGATCAACTACTTCCCAGAGCATCTTCAGCGCGCTCAGGACATTATTGTCGGAGACAGCAACCGCGAAAGTCTATTTGTGCTTTCTGCTGATGAAAACCTTGGAAGTGCCGTTGCTAAAAGTGCTGGAGTTCAAAATGCTTTGAAAGACACTTCCATCCGCTCTACGGTTCTGACTGATGTTGTTCTCACTCCAAGTCAAATCCAAGCAAGCGTTGAAACGTGGAACAAATACGTTTCGGAATTAGATGAGGAAATTGAATTCAATCTTTCTGAGCAAGGAACAGAACTCGGCTTTCAGCCTCAATTCCTATCTGTTTATCAAGACCTGTTTCGAACCTACGAAGTCGCTGATGAGCAATTCTACCGCGATTTCCTGCTGAACGACCCGATCTACAGCGAGTTCATTTTTAAAGGCGATGACGGCTACAATGTGGTTTCTACGGTCAATCTTCCGAAAGCCAAACGAGCGGAATTCACAGAGAAAACCGAACAATTGGAAGGACTGGAAACCGTTGCGCGTAGTTCGCTCGCTCAGAATTTGGTGGATACGGTCAGCGAGGACCTTAACCTCATGCTGCTCATCACATCGGGGCTGGTTTTCGTGGTGCTCCTCCTCACCTATGGCCGCTTGGAATTGGCGCTCGTAACCTTCCTACCAATGGCCGTCAGTTGGGTTTGGATCCTCGGCATTTGCGGCCTGTTCCACATCAAATTCAACATGATCAATGTGGTGGTTACCACGTTCATTTTCGGGCTGGGCGATGACTATTCCATCTTCGTTTCTGACGGCATCCTGAGCCGCTACAAATACGGTATCGACAAGCTGCGTTCGTACCGCAGCTCCATCATCCTTTCGGCCATTACCACCATCATCGGAACGGGTGTACTCATCGTCTCGCAGCATCCCGCGTTGCATTCCATCGCGGTGCTTTCGGTCACAGGAATGGTCTGCGTGGTCATCGCATCGCTCACACTGCAACCGCTGCTTTACGACATCCTCATCGACAGTCGCAAAAAACGCGGCTTCTCCCCGCTCGAACTCCGCGATTTCTTCCGCGCAGCGCTGGCATTCGGCTGGTTCTTCATCGGCTGCATCATCCTCACTGTCATCCTCATCGCGCTGCTTCCGCTGCCCATCAAATCGCAGAAAAAGAAGCATTGGATGTTGTCGCTTATCAGCTGGTTTATCTGGACGGATTACAAGACGATGTGGCACGTGAAGGAGCGTTGGATCGACAAAGACCCGCTCGACAAACCCGCCATTCTCATTGCGAACCACGCTTCATTTGTGGATCTAATGGTGATGATCGGCAGCAGCAACAAATTGCTACTCGTTACGAACGATTGGGTGTGGAATTCGCCCTTTTTCGGGGCGTTTATCCGTTACGCGGAATTCATCCACGCCAAGGATGAGACCTCGTGGGATCTGGAGAACATCCGCAAGAAGATCGATGAGGGTTATTCCATTCTCATTTTTCCTGAAGGAACGCGCAGTTTGGACGGCCGCATTGGGCGTTTCAAGAAAGGGGCGTTCTACTTGGCCGAGCAGATGCAGTTGGACATTCAACCCGTTATTCTGCACGGCATTCATCACGCGTTGCGAAAGGGCGATTTCTCCGTTCAGAAGAGCGTGATGACGATGAAATATCTGCCGCGCATTACTGCCGATGATGCCAGCTACGGAACAGGTTACCGCGAACGCACCAAGGCTATTTCAAGGCATTTCAAATCAGAGTTTGAGAAAGTGCGTCTGGAGGTGGAAACGGCCGATTTCTTTGCGGATAAGGTGCAGCGGCTGTACACGTACAAAGGTCCTGTGCTGGAATGGTACGTGCGCATCAAAATGATGCTCGAAAAGAATTTTGAGGAAATTGTTTCGCGTGTGCCGCGAGAAGGAAAAGCCTACGATCTGGGTTGCGGATACGGTTATCTCTCGCATCTGCTTGCAATGCAGTCGTTCGATAGGCAGGTGATCGGGTTGGATTACGATGAGGAGAAGATCCAAGTGGCGGCCAACACGCATTACAGCGGTGGCAACATCTCATTTGCGCAGGCGGATCTGACGCAGTTCACGCCCGAAGCGGCCGACTGTATCATCATTAAAGATGTGCTGCATTATTTCCCTGCGGCCGAACAGGAAGCGCTGCTGCAACGCTGTGGCGAAAAGCTGAACGATGGCGGTATCATCATCATCCGCGATGGTATTGAGGATGAGCAGCAGAAACATGGCGTGACCAAAATGACGGAGGTTTTCAGCACCAAACTCTTCGGTTTCAACAAGACCGAACACGAACTGGAATTCCTACCCGAAGCGCGCATTCTCTCCTTTGCCGAGCAGTTCAACCTGAGCGTAGAACGCTTGGAGAACAAGGCAAGCTCGAATGTTACTTTCGTTTTGAGGCGTAGACCCTGAAACAAGTTCAGGGTGACAGAATTTGTAAGGTTGCAGCAAACCTCGGCCGTCATGCTGAATTTATTTCAGCATCTTGGCAATACCCAAAATTCAATTCCAAAAAGTTTCCTTTAGTGAAACTTTATTACCTTTGTAAGTGTGTTGAATGAAAGTTCACCTGATCAAAAAGCAAAGCATTCTCGACTTCATTGGAAAGAACGCGCAAAGCAGAACGGGATTTGAGACGTGGCTGTCCATCCTCGGTCAGGCCGACTGGAACGAACCTGCTGACATGGTGGCGACCTTCAACACGGCCGACATTCTTGGAAATGGCTCCAATCGAGTGGTTTTCAATATTGGCGGCAACAAATACAGGTTGATCTGCGCTTACATGTTTGGGAAACACCAGGCGCATCTCTTTGTAAAATGGATGGGAACACATGCCGAATACGACAAGCTTTGCAAGAAGGGTGAACAATATTCGGTGGATATGTACAAATGAAATTCAGAGCCATGGCAGAGTTGAAATACAGCGTTATCAAAACCAAAAAGCAATACAACGATTACTGCAACACGTTGGAAGAACTGGTTTTCAGCCAGAATGCCGATGTGCAGGATGAGATTGAACTGCTCACGCTTCTGATCGGAACGTGGGATGCCGAACATGCTTCATTCAAGGAGAAAGACCCGATTGAACTGCTTACCGCGCTGATGCATGAAAACGGACTGAAGGCAAAAGACCTTGTTGATATTCTCGAACTCTCCAAAGGAACAATCTCCAAAATTCTGAACTATCAGAAAGGACTTTCAAAAGAGAGCATCCGCAAACTGGCCGGGCATTTTAAAATGGCGCAGGAGGCATTCAATCGTCCCTATGATCTGATGGAGAATAAGAGTGCTGCGTAAAGCAAATTCGAGTGTTACTTTCGTTTTGGGGAGGGAAAAATGAGAGCGACCAATTTCATAGTGGTAATTCCTTTAGCCATTTCAGGGTTGATTGTATCAATTGGGAACAGCCTCATTCTATCAACACATTACCTGCGTTATTTTGATGCAACCGATTTTATGTTTCTGGAGAAATTGTTTCCAATTCTTCTCATGGTTTTGGGTTTAGCACTTATCCTGAGAAGAGTTAAAATCGGACTTTGGATATCAGTTTACCCTCAGGTGTTCTACCTGTACAGGGCAATCTCTGTTCTTAACAAAACTAATCCTCAGCCAAGTCAAAATTTGGCTGACTTCCTGATTTCTTATGGGGAAATCTATATTACAATTCTTTGTTTATTCTTCACAATATTCCTCGTTCTCGTTTTTGGAAAAACTGTTAGAAAACATTTGAGTTTGACGGTAAGGAATATTACTCATCATCTCGCCTTCATCACGGGTATAGTTTTGTTAACGCTACTACTGACATATTTTGACTTTGCTCAAACCCTCCGTAAATCACCGTAATCCAATTAACCGCGCGTTTCCAAATTTGACTTGTGTTACTTTCGTTTTGAGGAAAGCGAAATGAACCTTCAACCCGTCATCGATCAGTTGTCTAATTACCTGCCATTGGAAAAGCAGGAAATTGAGGAGTTGGAAAAACGTGCTACGGAAAGACGGATAAAAAGACGCCAGTTCATTCTTCAGGAAGGTGATATCTGCACGCGCTACACGTTTGTGGTGGAAGGCTGTTTCCGCATGTACAAGGTGGACGGAACGGGCAAGGAACACAACCTTCAGTTTGCCATTGAGAATGAGTGGATCTGCGACATTGGCAGTTTCCACACCGAAAAGCCAAGCGAACTTTACATCGAAGCCATCGAGAATTCGGTGGTCATTCAGATCGAGCGACCCGACCTGCTCCATTTCTACGTCAACTACCCCAAGTTTGACCGCAACTTCCGCGTGATGATCGAGGATGCGTTTGTGGCCCTTCAGAAGCGTGTGCTTCAGAACATCAGTTCGTCAGCCGAAGAACGGTATCTCGATTTCCTCGAAAACCATCCGCATCTTTTCAACCGCATTTCCAACGTTCAGATCGCCTCTTACATTGGCGTAACGCCCGAGTTTCTGAGTAAGATCCGGAAGGAAACCGTGCTCGGCAATGGCAAATCTTAATCTACATTAAGACCATTTCTTAATCAACCTTATGGGTGGGGCTGCCTCGCATGGTTCACCTTTGTATCGAACCAAAAACAAAACGCCATGAAGTATTTCTCAGCAATCATTATCGCGATGGCACTCATCGCATGTAACTCAAAAACCGAAACGTCAAATCCTCAAAACACAGCAACAATGGAAAAACAAGACAAACAACAGATTGAACAACTTCTGGAAGTGTACAAGACCTCTCTGAACACCTCCAACGCTGAACTTTCAACCAGCCTTTATGCGAAAGATGGCGTGTTCATGCCATCCGAAGCGCCATCTGCCAACGGAACGGAGAATATCAGAAAGGCATATGAATTCGTGTTCTCGCAAATTCAGCTGAACATTGAATTCTTCATCGAGGAGATCACCGTAGAGAACAACTTTGCGTTTGCCACAACTACATCCAAAGGAACAACCCTGATACACGCACTTGGACAGACCGTTCCAGAAGAAAACCGCGAGCTTTTCGTGTTCGAAAAAGTTAATGGCGAATGGAAAATTGCCCGCTACATGTTCAATAAAATGAGCCCACAGAAGTAATTCTGAACTCACTGAAATAGGCGATCCGATGGAAATTCCATCGGGCCGCTTTCTTTTTCCAGCTTTCCGAAAAATTGAACCATCAAACAAACTCGGGTGTTACCTTCAAGCTTGTCAAACTATCCATGGAAATTCTACTGAAAGAACAAGGCAGCAAAGGTGCTGCATACATTGGCGAATTCAGCAAACCTGAAGCGGCAATGACCTACTCCATCGCTGGAGATGATCTGATCATTATCGATCACACCGAAGTTTCAGACAAGTTCCGCGGTCAAGGCGTTGGGAGAAAACTTTTGGACGCCATAGTTTCCAAGGCAAGGCGCGAGAACAAGAAGATCCTGCCGCTTTGTCCTTATGCGAAAAGCGTTTTCGATAAGGATGAAAGCATTGCGGACGTGTTGAAGTGACAGTCAGTAAATCACCGTAATCCAATTAACCGCGCGTTTGCGACCTTCGCAGCGAATGACGGAGAAGCTGTACGATTTCGTGATCATCGGTAGTGGGCTGGGCGGCCTGCAATGTGCGTACATCTCGAAAAACAGAACCTGAAACAAGTTCAGGTTGACGCACTCTGAGAAGTTTAATGGTAAACCGTTGCCGTCATGCTGAACTTGTTTCAGCATCTATTCCAACCATCACAGAAAGGTAAGCCCAATTCGCTTGTTAAGCCCCTGCTCAAAAATGCGGATGAGCGTGGAAAGTTGAATGTTCCCTTTGGCGTTCTCCAATTTGGATATGTAGCTCTTCTTGGTGCCTGTCTTTTCTGCTAATTGCTCTTGCGTAAGATTGGCCTCCTTGCGTGCAGCCTTCAACATCTCAGAGATGATGAACATCTGTGCATTCTCCTCATAGCGGTTTCTACTTTCAGAACCGACCTTTCCATGTTCGAGTTCAACAAGCTGGTCAAAATCCTTGATGTTCGCGTATCTGTCCATTTTCAATTGCTTTTCTGTTCAAAATATTGCCGCATCAAACGCTGCGCCTTTTCAATTTCGTTCTTCGGTGTCTTCTGCGTTTTCTTCTGAAAACCGTTGAAGTGTATCACCAACCGTCCTTCATCAAAACAACAGAAGATGCGGTAAATGTTCGATTGGAACTCGACCCGTATCTCATACAGACCATCCGTTCCCTCCAAGTGTTTCAGGAATTTCTCTGGCACGCGGTCAACCTGTTTTATCAGTTCAAGCACGTACTGGATCTTGGCTTTCACCTTCGCGTCCTGCTCCTGATAGAACTCAATAAAGTGCGTTTCGAAGAAGATGATTTTCCTTACCACACCGCAAAGTTAACTCAAAAGATAACTTCAATTACATGTTTCACGTTTTTCATTTCCTCATCCGTAAATCACCGTAATCCAATTAACCGCGCGTTTGCGACCTTCGCAGCGAATGACGGAGAAGGTGTACGATTTCGTGATCATTGGTAGTGGGCTGGGTGGCTTGCAATGTGCTTACATCTTGGCTGACCATGGTTTCAGTATCTGTGTGCTGGAAAAGAACCAACAGTTGGGCGGCTCGTTACAGGTTTTCAGTAGGGACAAAACGGTTTTCGATACAGGCGTGCATTATCTGCCCGCGCTGGACGAAGGCCAACCACTTCACTCCTACTTCAAATACTTCGGACTTACAGAAAGTGTGAAATGGAAGAAGATGGACAACCATTTCGACCAAATAAGTTTTGATGACGGCTCGAAATTCCATCATACCAGTTCTTGGGAAGCTTTCGAAGACGAATTGATCAAGGAGTTTCCTGATGAAGAAAAAGCCATTCAACTTTACAGCCGAACCATTCAGGAAACCGTGACCACGTTCCCGTTGGATCAACTTGAATTCTCGGAGCAAGACCATACAGACATCGGCCTATTGGGTCTTGGTGCCAAAGAGTTGATCGATGGACTTACACTCAACCCGAAATTACGGGCAGTCCTGGCGGGTTCAAACTTGCTTTACGCGGGTTCTGCTGAGAAGTGTCCACTCTATATTCATGCGTTGGTCACGCATGGATATGTGTTGAGCGCATACCGTTGCGTGGATGGCGGTTCGCAATTGGCCAAGGAACTTTCCAAGCGCATCCGCGAGAAAGGCGGTGAAGTGCTGCGAAGAAAGAAAGTGGTCGGTTTTGAACTGGAAAGTGGTCAACTCACGGCCGCGAAAACCGAAGACGGAGAAACCTTCCAAGGCAAGAATTTCATCTCCAACATTCAACCGAAAGTGCTGTTGCAGATGATCGGAAAGGAGCATTTCAAACCGTCATTTTACAATCGGTTTCAGCGCGCTCTACACACGCTTTCCAGCTTTTCGGTGCACATCGTTTGCAAGCCACAATCGTTCCCGTATCTGAACTACAATGTTTATCACCACACTTCCAATCATGTTTGGGCCAAACCTGATTACACGGAAGCTGAATGGCCGTTGCAATACCTGCTTTGCACGCCCGCCACTTCAAAGTCGGATGAATGGGCAGACGGCATTTCCATCATGACCTACATGCGGTTTGATGAAGTGGAACAATGGGCGAATTCGCAGAACACGATTGTTTCCCCGCACGAACGCCCATCCGATTACGAAGCTTGGAAACATCAGAAAACCGAACAGTTATTGGATGCGGTTGAAAAGCGTTTCCCTGAGATCAGAAACTGCATTCAAAGTGTGCATGCTTCAACCCCGCTTACTTTCCGCGATTACATCGGCAATGATGATGGAAACATGTACGGAACCGAAAAAGATTTCCGCAGAGGGCTGACGAATTTCATCTCTCCGCAAACAAAAATCCCCAACCTTTGGTTGACTGGACAATATTTGAACCTGCATGGCATCTTTGGTGTTACCATCAGTTCAATCGTCACATGCAGTCAATTTTTGGATAAGAAGCAATTATTAAAACGAATTAAGGACACCGAGTGAACACTTTAACGCCACAGATTCACGGATTTACACAGATTTCTCTGATCAATTTTCTGTGCAGAATCAGTGAAAATCTGAGCATCTGTGGCCAAATCCATGTAAATGAAAAATATTGATGTCTTAGTCATAGGAGCAGGACCATCTGGATCGGTGGCCGCTTCGCATTTGGCCAATCAGGGTTACAAGGTCACGATTGTGGAACGCGCCAAGTTTCCACGCTTTGTGATCGGTGAGAGTCTGCTTCCCATTTCGATGGAACATTATGAGGAAACAGGCCTTCTCCCCGCTTTGGAAGAGAAGCAATTCGAAATCAAGGAAGGAGCGCTTTTCATCCGAGACGGTATTGAATTCCGTATTTCGTTCGATGATAATTTCACGCCTGGCTGGACCTACGCCTGGCAAGCCCCGCGAGGCGAATTTGACAAAACGTTGGCAGATGAAACCGAAAAGAAAGGCGTTGAAATCCTTTATGAGAGCACGCTTGGCGACCTGAGTTTTGATGAGGATGTAGTGCGCTTCAACGTCAACACACCAACTGGAACTGTGGATTACACAGCCCAATTTGTGGTAGATAGCAGCGGCTACGGTGGCGTTCTGGCCAAGATGCTGGAAATTCCAACACATGTTTCGCCAACGAGTAACATGGCCACTTACACGCACTTTCTGGACGATACGCGCGACACGTTCCCAACACCGATGCAGATCTCTTTCGACATCCTCGAAACAGACCTTTGGCTGTGGGTGATTCCGTTCAATAATGGCATTACTTCGCTTGGTTTTGTGGGCAACAAGAAATACTTCGATGAGTTTACGCAGGACGGTGCCGATGTGAATGCGGCCTTCAATAATATGTTCAAGCGGTCGAAGAAATTCGCAGAGCGTTTCAAGGATAAGACCTACATGTTCGAACCGAAAGTGCATGGCGATTACACGCGTCATTCCGACCGTTTCTTCGGTGACCGCTACGTGCTTACAGGAAACACCACCGAGTTCCTCGACCCTGTTTTCTCTTCGGGTGTGGCGTTCGCAACGCAATCTGGAATTACCGCTGCTAAGCTGGTTGACCGCCAACTGAAAGGCGAACAAGTCGATTGGCAGAAAGATTACGTGGAGTTTTTGGAATACGGTATTGACGTTTTCCGAACCTATGTGAAGGAATGGTACACAGGCAATTTGCAGAAGATCTTCTTCCACGTGAACATCAACCCGTTGATGAAAAAGCAACTCACTTCTGTGCTTGCAGGCTATGTTTGGGACAAGACAAATCCGTTCGTGAGCAAGCACAACACCATCATCCGCACGCTGGCTCAGGTGGTGGATATTGAAAAGATGGCCAAGGCCAAAGCTTGATGCGTCACCAACCCATCAAACCATCCTACGATGTGGTTGTCATCGGTGCGGGCGTTAGCGGACTGACCTCTGCTGCGCTGCTAAGCCGTGCTGGACTTTCCGTTGGCGTTTTCGAAATGGACAGTCGGCCAGGGGGTTATCTGGCAGGTTTCCGCAGGAAGGATTTCCGTTTTGATAGCGCCATTCATTGGTTGAACCAGTGCGGACCGCGAGGTCTGGTAACCCGCGTTTTCGATTTCATTGGAAACGACCATCCTGTGGCAGAAATTCAGCCGAACATCAAGCGATATGTGGGCGATACGTACAGCTATCATCTCACCAACAATCCCGATGAACTGAAAGCAGAGCTCATTGCCAAGTTCCTGCACGAGAAGGACGGCATTGAACGCTTTTTCAAGGATGCCAAGCAGATAGGAAAGTCGTTTGACGGACTGCCCGCTTTCTCGCGTTCGTTGGAAACAATGGGTTTCTTGGAGAAATTCTTCTTCAACATGCAACGGTTGGAATTCGCAATGGCGTTTCTGAAGCACATCCGTTTTACAGGACCCGAAGGAACGGTGAAAGGATTGCAGCGCTACTTCAAAGACCCTGAAATGCTGAAAATCTTTGGGTCGGAAGAGGAATTGCTTTCTGCGTTGGTGCCTATCGGATGGGCGTATTATAGCGATTATCAGAGTCCACCGAAAGGTGGAAGTCAGGTATTTCCTGAGTGGTTGCAATACGTGACCGAGAAACTCGGAAATGACGTTCATTTCCAATATCGGGTTGAGAAAATTGAACTGGAAAATGGGCAGGCCAAGGGCGTCACCCTCGACAGAAAAGGCGAGAAATTCACCGTAAAAGCCAAGCACATCATTGCCGCTTGCGATGTGGAAACGCTGTATGAGAAGATGCTTCCCGACACGGCTGTTCCAACCACCATCAAGAAGAAACTGAAGGACGCGGAACTCTACAGCTCGGCTGTGACCATCAACTTAGCACTGAATTGCCCTGTGGAAGAACTCGGTCTGGATGACGCCATGCTTTTCATTGTGCGTGATGATGTGAAACGCACGGAGCACAACGCAGGCGACCCGCACAAAGCGGGCATCAGCGTTCTCGCTCCTTCGTTCCGCGACCCATCATTGGCACCGAAAGGCAAAGGCACCATGACCATTTACTGCTACGCACGGTTCCATCAGAATGAGCAATGGATGACGGAAATCGATGAACACGGTCATCTGAAACGTGGCGAGGCGTACAAGAAATTCAAGCAGGAATATGCAGATGTGCTCATTGACCGCGTGGAGAAGAAACTCGGCAAGGACATCCGTTCGCACATTGAGTATTGCGACATCGCAACGCCTATTACGCACTGGCGCTACACGGGAAACCGCGATGGCTCGCTGATGGGTGCGCGCCCTGGAAAGGCAAACATGCAGGCCAAAATTGCGGGGCACAGAACGCCCGTGAAGAACCTTTGGCTTGGTGGCCATTGGGCAGACCTTGGCGGTGGCGTTCCCATAGCCGTTAAATCGGGCATGAACACCGCGTTGCTGGTACTGAAAGACATGAAACCAACTGCGTTCAAGGTATTGGCGCATTACGTGGATACGAAAATCACCAAAGAAGAAGCCGACAATTCGGGTATATTCGTTCCGTATGATAATTCTTGGATTCAGGAATTGACTCCTGCCGAAAAGAAACAGAACATTTTATAGCCACAGATGCACAGATTTTCACAGAAAACACGGATTAAATATTCTCTGTGAAAATCAGTGTCAATCTGTGCATCTGTGGCTAAACACATGTACCCATCTGTTCAATAAATAACGTGAACGAACTTCCATCGAAAGTTGACATTGTAGTTGTAGGAACCGGATTTGCGGGCGTTTGCATGGGCATCAAACTGCTCGAAAACGGCTTCAAGGATTTCCTGATTCTCGAACGTTCTGACGATGTGGGCGGCACGTGGCGCGACAACACCTATCCGGGTGCGGCCTGCGATGTGCACTCGCACCTCTACTCCTACTCGTTTGAACCCAATCCGAACTGGAGCCGCATGTTCGCCAATCACAGAGAGATATACGATTACACCAAGCATTGCGTGCAGAAATACGGGCTGGAGCCGTACATCCGTTACGGGAAATCGGTGCTGGGTGGCGATTATGATGCAGCCACTTCCGAGTGGACTATCAACTTGGCGGATGGCACCAGTTTTAAATGCAACAAGTGGATAAACGGCATGGGGCCGCTCAACCGTCCCGTGTTCCCGAATTTGGAAGGAATCAATGATTTCAAAGGGCCGCATTTCCATTCTTCGAAATGGCGGCATGACGTAGACTTGAAAGGCAAGAAAGTGGCCGTGGTGGGCACGGGTGCCAGCGCAGTTCAAATTGTACCGAACATAGTCGATACCGTTGCGGAACTGCACCTTTATCAGCGCACACCTGCGTGGGTCATCCCCAAACCAGACCGAGAAATGAAAGGCTTCGAAAAGTGGCTTTTCAAACACCTTCCGTTGGTTCAGAAACTGTACCGTTGGCGCATCTATTGGCAGAACGAATTCACGGTGAACCTCATCGTGTTTAATCCGAAATGGACGAAACTCATTGCAGGCATCGGAAAACGTCATTTGAAAAAAGGCATCAAAGACCCCGAACTGCGCGAGAAACTGACCCCGAACTACAGTCCCGGTTGCAAGCGCATTCTGCCATCCAACGTGTTCTACCCTGCCATTGCCAAGGAGAACGTGCAACTGCACACCGAAGGCATTGAGCGCATTACCGAAAGCGGCCTACTGGGCAAGGATGGCCGCGAGACCAAGGTGGATGTGATCATTTACGCCACAGGGTTCGAGGCGGCCGATTTCCCCACATGGTTCAAGGTTTCGGGCAAGGACGGGCAGCAACTGCTGGATGTTTGGAAGGACGGCCCCGAAGCGTATCTCGGAACGGTGGTGAGCGGTTTCCCGAACATGTTCATGCTCATTGGCCCCAACACGGGACTGGGCCACACCAGCATGATCATTATGATAGAGGCTGCAGTACAATACACCATCGAATGCCTGAAAGCGCTGCAACGCCACCACGCTAAGGCGCTGGATGTGAAGCCCGAAGTGCAGCAAACCTACAACGCGGACATACAGCGCAAACTGGCCACCACCGTGTGGGCTGTGGGCGGCTGCAACAGTTGGTACATCTCCAAAACGGGCAAGAACACCTCCGTTTGGCCCGATTTCACTTTCAATTACATGCGCGCTACCAAGAAGGTGAAGGATGGGGATTTTGAGTTTCATAACTAAGGAATGAATCCATTTCGCATCTTTTCGCTTCTAGTACTTCTCAGCCTTTATGGAGGCCATGTAAGAGCACAATCATTTGAAGAAATAACTGATAGAATAATCTACACGGTAAGATTTGACGGAAAGAAGAGCAAGGTTGGTGACTATTATGAGTTTTTGGACGACTCATCAAAAACCAAGGCCATAAATCAACTGTGCGACTTAATTCGAGATGGGAAACTACAAGCGAGCTATTATTGGGGCGATCAGGTTGGAAATATGGTTCAACCTTTCAATAAGTTGAGACATGCACTTGCCGAAGGTCGTTTTTCATGGAACGATAGTATTCAGTACAAATGTGAAAAGGGGAAAAACGCGTTAAGAGATAATCAGGTACACAGAAACCTGATAAACAGTCTTTCATTCTTAGAAAGCTGGCACTATGATGAAAAAACGAATGTGTTCAAAAAGGTTGTAAATGGAGTCATTCTTTTTCAAGATAAATACACCCATAACATTGGCATGACCTGTAATTACTACACGTCACTCAATGACAGCACTATCAATTCTTTTCAAGAAAAATTCTCACTTGGTAGGATAATTTATGATGTTCCCGTTACAAAAACGCAAGAGAATGAGTGTAACGACTATAACTGGTGGCACAACTACCTAGAGCCATCCAAAAGAGAACGTTTTTTTGGTGCGTTAAAGTTTGATGCACTTCGAGATACAGTAACTCCGTTGCCAGCATTCTGGGGTGAATTTCCGTTTGACAGTCTCATTGAAAGAACGGAATACGTCAATACGGGTCTAGCCACCCTCTTTTATGGTAGATCCAATTGGTATTCAAGTGACCCATTATTGTCCGGTATGACGGACAACAAAATTCAAGCTCACAGTTATGAACTTTCTGATTGGACTACAATCAAGAAACTTCGCTTTGATGAAGAATGGTTTTTCGACCCCGAAAACCTCAGGTTCGAGAAGAAAGTACTTGGATTGGGAGTTATTGTCGACACCTTCAATGAAGATGGAGATGTCATTGGAGAGAAATGCCTGCTCTACTACAAATTGAACCCTTAGTTCTTCAACCTATCCTTAAACACCTTTCTGAATTTCTCCGGTTTGGGGCCTACCACGCGTGAGCAGTACGGCTGGTTGGGGTTGATGGCGCAGTAATCCTCTGTTAACCTCCATCGGAGCGTCATGCTGTCCGCCTCAGGCGGATTCAGCATCTATTCCATAGTTCCAAATTGGATAGACCCTGAAACAAGTTCAGGGTGACACGCTCTCGTATGCAGTGTGATAACTCGAAGCGTCATGCTGAACTTGTTTCAGCATCTGAATCCACATAGAACCTTGTAACCACAGACCCTGAAACGAGTTCAGGGTGACACGACCTGATACGTTTGAGAAGATTGAAACGGAGACTAACTTTGATAGGCCATGATCAAAGGGTACTTCTATATCATCAGCAACTATGAACGAACCGTGCTGTATATCGGTGTAACAGGTAATCTGGAAAAGCGAATGTTGAGACATAAGGTTGGTACGGGTTCCGAATTCGCTTCGAAATACAACTGTAAATACCTTTTGTATTACGAGGATTTCCCCGATATGACGCAGGCCATTTCCCGCGAAAAGCAACTGAAACGGTGGCACCGTGAATGGAAGTTCAATCTTATCAGCGAAGCCAATCCAAATTTGGATGACCTTGCTGCTGATTGGTTTGATGAGGAGACTTTGACGAATGCCCGGTTGGGTTTCTCGGAGGCGGATGAATTAGTTGGTTTAGACCCTGAAACCCCGTTCTGCAACGGGGCAGGCTCAGGGTGGCGGCACCTGAGAGGTTAGTGCTTGAGTTTGTCCTTAAACACCTTCCTGAACTTGTCCAGTTTGGGGCCCACCACGCGTGAGCAGTACGGCTGGTTGGGGTTGATGGCGTAGTAATCCTGATGGTAATCTTCCGCTGGGTAGAACGTTTCAAACGCTGAGATCTCAGTTACCACTGGTGCACCGAAGGCATCTTCCCTGTTCAGTGCCGCCTTTTTCTCCTCTGCCAACTGCTGTTGCACAGCCGTGTGGTAGAAGATCACCGAGCGGTACTGCGTACCTACATCCGCGCCTTGGCGGTTGAGTTGCGTTGGGTCGTGCGAGAGGAAGAAGGCCTCCAGCAGCGTTTCGTAGGAGACAATATCGGGGTCGTAGGTCACTTGAATGACCTCCGCATGGCCCGTTCTTCCCGTGCAAACCTCCTTGTAAGACGGATTTTTCACGTGTCCGCCACTGTAGCCAGACACCACGCTGGTAACGCCTTTGATGTCCTGAAACATGGCCTCCACACACCAGAAACACCCTGCTCCGAAAGTTGCTTTCTCCAATGCGGCCTCGCTGCTGCTCATTTTCTGTTCGTTTTTGGTGGTTCCGAAAATACTCATCGCTCCGATGAGAATGATAGATACTATAACGATGGAATACTTCATGGTGGAAGGTAAACAATCCATTTGGCGCAAGGTTCAATCCTCTCGTCTTTCCTGGTCGAAAGGATGATTTTCCATGGACTCCATAACCAGACCGTGAAGCGAACGAACAAATCCGAATAGAGACCAACCCTCTGACCATCCTTGGGATTTTCCATGTTTATACCCCTTGTTCTTTCTAAAACCGATGGGCTGAAAAGGTCATACTTTCAATGTCCTTTATTTGTAGTTGTGGGATTTTCTGTTGAATCCAATTCATAGAACCTCCTTCCAAACCCTTAAAACAGCGGAAGCCTTAAGACTTTCGGCACGGAAGAATTTATCAGATTTGAAAGATCATGTCGCATTGTTGAATGCGTGGTGACATGACCAAACCCTTCAAGAGAAAACTTTATATAACGAGAGCTCAATCGTCCTCCGAACGAACGATGAGCCGTGTTCCCTTATCGAAATTGATGTAGCTCCACGCCCAGTTGATGAATACCACTAAGCGGCTCCGGAAATCGACAAGCAGCATCAGGTGAACGAACATCCAAGTGAACCAAGCGAACAGCCCGCTGAACTTGGCATTGGGAAGATCTACCACGGCACGGTTACGGCCAATGGTGGCCATGGTTCCTTTGTCGTTGAATTTGAAATCGGTGGTCTTGCGGCCTTTGGCCAAGGCGTTGAGGTTCTTGGCCAGATGCGCGCCCTGCTGCCCTGCCACGGAAGCCAGCATGGGATATCCGTTCGGTGTGGTTTCCGATTTTACAGCTGAAACATCTCCCACGGCATAAATGTCGCTCATTCCCTTTACCTCGTGCTGGGCATTGGTCTCCAGGCGGTTGCCGCGTGTCAAGCTCGCATCCAGCCCGCCAATGGGCATTCCTTTTACACCTGCCGCCCAGATAAGCGTATGACTGCGGAACGTATGCTTGTCGGTAACCACCTCTTTGCCGTCAAAATCCTTAACCTGATGGCCGAGCCAGACGTTCACGCCCATCGATTTGAGGAATTTGAGTGTTGCGGTGGATGCATGGTCACTCATATTGGCCAACAGTCGGTCGGCAGCCTCTACCACATGCACCTGCATTCTGCGGATGTCCAGATCGGGATAATCGGTAGGAAGTATCTGTTTCTTCAGTTCGGCCAGCGCCCCTGCCAACTCCACACCTGTTGGACCTCCACCAACTATGACGAAACTCATCAGTGCTTCCTGTTCGGCAATGTCGGTTGCATTGAGAGCCTTCTCAAAGCATTTGAGAATACGGCTTCGAAGGTTCAATGACTCCACGAGATTTTTCATTGGCATGCTGTGCTTCTCCACATTTTCCATTCCGAAGAAATTGCTATCGGCTCCTGTGGCCACCACCAATTTATCGTAATGAATGGGGCCGATGCTCGTTTCAACCACCTTACTTTCAACATCAACCTTCGAGACATCCGCCATGCGGAAATGGAAATGCTCTTTGCCTTTGAAGATCTTGCGAAGCGGGTAAGCAATGGAATCGGGTTCGAGGCCAGAGCTTGCCACCTGATACATCAAGGGCTGAAAGGTGTGATAGTTGTTCTTGTCGATGAGCACCGTTTGGTACAGGCGGCTGTCGATACCCTTTGCCAGTTTGAGGCCGGCAAATCCGCCTCCGATGATCACAACCCTTGGCAGGTCGATGGTGGGAATATTGTGTTCGTCTGCTCCCATTGCGTCAGCAAATGTGAGGATAATACGAACCGGTTGTATGGCATTAACACTCTTTTACATTTCTGGTCGATCTGGTTCGGTCAATGGAAATGATACTCATTAAAACCTACATTCGGGGCGGATGAGGTACATCGGTCAGTTCACGTTTCTGCGCTTTCTGGCGGCCGCTTTGGTAGTGGTATTCCATTTTGGGAAGGATGTCTTTCCATTCGACCAAGGCGGGCTGAAGGAACTGGTAAATGAAGGTTCCATTGCGGTCAGCTTCTTTTTTTTCCTGTCGGGCATGGTGCTGGGCATCCGCTACATGAACGATACAACGCTACGGTTCGGCCCCTTTATGCTGAAACGCATTGCCCGCATCTATCCCACGTACCTGCTGGCATTTGTGGCCGCGCTGGTGCTGATGATGGTCTTCAAGAACGCCTATCCGCGTGGGTTGAGCATCATTCTACAGGCGTTGTCGCTACATGCGTGGGCCCCGGGCAGTTGCCTGGCCATCAACTTTCCGGGATGGTCCATTTCGGTGGAGATGTTCCTCTATCTCATGTTCCCGTTGCTGGTGGTACCATTCCGCAGGCTTTCGCTTACAAATGCTACGGTTGCCACCCTTGCGCTATGGGCGATAAGCGGTGTGCTGCATGTGCTTGCCTCCAAGTACCTGTACCGACCGAATGACCCTGCCATCGGTCAGTTCATCCTTTATTTTCCGCCATGGCATCTCAACGCGTTCGTTTTCGGGATGCTGGGTGCGCGGTTCATTCAAGAGATGCAGTTGACGGAAAATCCTCGCCCAGTGCTCTCCAAAGTGCTTTACGTGGTAGGAGCGCTTCTCTTCGTTGGCATCCTTACCACGCAGAACCCAGTTCGGCCTTACACGCACAACGGCCTGCTCTCTCCCATCTACTTCATGGTGTTGTTGGGGTTGGCGGCAGACCGTTCGGCCTTTACACGCCTGCTTGCTGCCAAACCGCTTGAGCTGCTGGGCAACGCCAGCTACGCGCTGTACATCCTTCAATGGCCCATATATCTTGTATTTGAACAAGTAGTACCTGATGATGCCCTGGGCAATGGACGGTTCTACCTCTACTTTGTCATCCTTACCCTGACCAGCGTGGCGAGCTACCTGCTGTTTGAAAAGCGGATGAAACGGCTTATTCTGATGAAATGGAGTTCAAAGTAACGGTATGTACGGTTTTTGATTGTCCTCTGGAGCGAGCGTTCCGAACGCCCATGCTCTGCGATGTGACGAAGGTGCACACGGGTTTCGGGCTGATGCCCAAGGTGACGCACACCACCGATGATGCCGATTGGGGCAAAGTGGGTGCCAGCAAGGCGATCCATGTGGCTCCCTCGCTGACGCAGAAAGGAGGCGTGGGCTCTACCGACACGGTGCTGGAACGCGTGGAAAATGAATACTGGAAGATCGAAGTGGGCAATTTCACTTCGTGGATGCTGGGCTTTACCCGCTTTGTGGGCGAATGGAGCACCACGGCAATAGATACCGATACCACGGCCATCACCTATACGTACACGCTACATTCCAACGCGCCTTTGCTCTACCCGTTCAATTGGCTGTTTGCCAACACCTTCTGGCGCATTTACATGCGGCATGTGTTGGAGAACGTGCGGAAGATGGCGTACGCGCAGGAGCCTTATCTGTATGAATGAATTCGACAGGGTCATAATGAGCCCCTTTGAATCCATGAAATAGTTAACTGAACGAACACGCAAGGGAACGCCAATCCTTCGATAGTTCGGCAGGCTCCTTTAGACTTGCATTGACATTTTGCAAGTGTAAACCAGTCTTTAAAAGGATGTAGAAAAGAAGAAATAGGAGGTGAACTACGGCAGGCTCCAAGCTTTGATGCTTACGCGCTGATTCAGACCTCCACTTTCTTACCACAGCCAGTACTCAAATAGAAATTCGGACCCACGACCCATTATAGGAGTTAAGTTCCACTGTGTATCCTTCCTTCTCCTTAAGTAGACCTCTTAAAATCAAAATCATGAATAAACATGAAGTATTTGTGGGAGTGGACATCAGTAAAAAGACCTTGGACATCAGCTTGGGGTCGGACGGCAATTACGATGACCATCGTATTGATAACACCACCGGCAGCATTCGAAAGTTCTTCAAGAAACATTTGAATGAAGGCTTTTTCATTATCGGTATGGAGAACACCGGAAGGTACAACTGGCCGTTACTGAGTGTGTTGAGCGACCATTGTTTCAAAGTCTTTGTCATCAACCCACTGCACATCAGCAAGAGCCTTGGACTGGTAAGGGGCAAGGATGACCGGACAGATGCCAAGCGTATCTGCAATTTCATCGGAAAGAACCACGCGGAACTCACTCCCTGGAAACCGAAAAGAAAGGTGATAGACGCCTTGGGTGTTCTGATCTCTGAACGCAGACGATTGAAAAAAATGAAGACTCAGACGCTTTGCGCACAGAAAGACTTTGACCTTTTGGACAATGGTCCCACCAAAAAAGCATTGACAGGGAACAATCGAGGACTGATCAAAGATCTCAATAAGCATGTTAGATCGTAGAGACAGCTCTGGATGAACTGGTGAAGCAGGATGAAAGTCTGAATCAGCAGAGCAAACTTCTGCGGACGGTTACAGGCATCGGCAAGGTCCTTTGTTGGAATCTGCTCTACAAGACCAACGGGTTCATCTCCATATCCGACCCGCGTAAAATGGCCTGTTACGCTGGCGTTGTACCTTTTGAACACTCATCCGGAACATCGGTCAGAGGCAGAAGTAGGGTGTCGCACTATGCTGATAGAGACCTGAAAGGAATTCTTCATCTGGCCGCAATGAGTTCCATCCGTTTGGACGGTGAACTAAGAACCTATTATCTGAGAAAAGTAGCCGAGGGCAAAAACAAAATGAGCGTTTTGAATGCAGTAAGAAACAAGATACTGCACAGGGCTTTTGCTGTGATAAAAAACCAAAAACCGTATCAGGATAATTTAGTCGTGTCATAGAAATCAGCGCAGGCTACCTATGGGCAAGAATCAATAAACCCCAAAGGCTAAATCGTAAATTCGCGGAATAACACGAGACGATGCAGGAAGTAGCGCCATACAGACCGAAGAATAAGATCAGAATTGTGACCGCGGCCAGCCTTTTTGACGGGCACGATGCGGCCATCAACATTATGCGCAGGATCATACAGAGCACGGGCTGCGAGGTGATCCATTTGGGGCACGACCGCAGCGTGGAGGAAGTGGTGAACTGCGCCATTCAGGAGGATGTGCAGGCCATTGCGATGACGAGTTACCAGGGCGGCCACACGGAGTATTTCAAGTACATGCACGACCTGCTGAAGGAGAAGGGCGCGGGGCACATCAAGATTTTCGGTGGCGGTGGCGGAACCATTCTGCCTGAAGAGATTCAAGAGCTGCACGCGTACGGCATTTCGCGCATTTATCACCCTGACGATGGCCGCGAGATGGGCCTGCAGGGCATGATCAACGATATGGTGGAGCAATGCGATACGACCCCTCCTGACCTCCCCAAAGGGGAGGGAGTTCGAAGGTTGAAACCTTCGAGTGTCAACACAATTGCGCGGCTTATTACGATTGCGGAGAATGATAATGAGGGATTTCACGCAAAGTATGCGGATGAACTGGCGAAGCAGATTTCCTCCCCCTCGGGGAGGTCAGGAGGGGTACCCGTTTTGGGAATTACGGGTACGGGCGGTGCAGGAAAATCATCGTTGGTGGATGAGCTGGTGCGCAGGTACTTGATCGATTTCCCAGAGAAGACGATCGCGATCGTTTCGGTGGATCCAACGAAGCGGAAAACGGGCGGTGCGCTTTTGGGCGACCGTATCCGCATGAACGCCATCAGAAACCCGCGTGTTTTTATGCGTTCGTTGGCCACGCGCCAGAGCAATTTGGCGATGAGCAAGCACGTGCAGGAAGCGGTGGATATCCTGAAGGCCGCGCATTACGACCTGATCATTCTCGAAACTTCGGGAATTGGCCAGAGCGATACGGAGATCATGGATCACAGCGATGTTTCGTTGTATGTGATGACACCTGAGTTCGGAGCGGCCACGCAGTTGGAGAAGATCGACATGCTTGATTTTGCCGATCTGGTGGCCATCAACAAGTTCGATAAGCGCGGTGCGTTGGATGCGCTTCGCGATGTGAAGAAGCAGTACAAGCGCAACCGCCAGTTGTGGGATATGAAGGACGAGGATGTTCCTGTTTATGGAACGATTGCCAGTCAGTTCAACGACCCAGGCACGAATTCGCTGTACAAGGCAATTATGGATGAGGTGGTGAAGAAAACGGGTGCCGACCTGCAATCCACGTTCGAGATAACGGACGAGATGAGCGAGAAGGTGTTCGTTATTCCACCGAACAGAACGCGGTACTTGTCGGAAATTTCGGAGAACAACCGTGCGTACGATAAGTGGGTGAATGAGCAGGCGGAAGTGGCTGAGAAACTGTTCGGGTTGAATGAGGCTATCAAGTTGTTTGGTGGACAAGACATGTTGACCTCCTCCAGCCCCGTCCAGAATAATGACCTCCCCCAACCCCTCCTTTCGAAGGAGGGGAGCGAGGGCTCCGATTCAGGTTTTCATAAAACTGAACCGACTTACAAGCAAGGGAATTCGGTTATGAATTTGCCGCAACTGAAAACGTTCAGGCAGCAATTGCGGTCGAATATGACACCTGCCGAAGCACAGCTCTGGGAGAACCTGAAAGAGAAGAAGCTGGAAGGAAGAAAGTTCCGAAGACAACACAGCGTTGGGAATTACATCCTTGATTTCTATTGCCCCTCTGAGAAGTTGGGTATTGAGCTGGATGGAGAAGCACATAATAATCCGAGCGCAGAAGAATACGACCAGGAACGGACACTTTTCTTGAATCAATTTGGCATCAAGGTCATCCGATTTGAAAACCACTTGGTATTTGAAAGGTTAGATGCGGTGCTTGAAGCCATTTCGGAAGAGTTTGGGTGGAGTAATGACCTCCCCCTACCCCTCCTTTCAAAGGAGGGGAGTTCGGGCTCCGAGCAAAGGTTGGATCAGGGCACCAGTTCCCCTCCTGGGAAGGAGGGGTTAGGGGTGGTCGAAGAACTCATTCAAAAGTTCAATCAGACCAAACTCGACCTCGACCCGCGCAACTGGCTCATTATTGAAGAATGGCCGCAGCAGGCGCAGCGCTACAAGGATGAGTTCTACAAGTTCAAGGTGCGCGACAAGGAGATCAAGATCAAGACGCACACGGAGAGTTTGAGCCACCTTCAAATTCCGAAGGTTGCCACACCGAAATACCGCAATTGGGGCGACCTTTTGAAGTGGATATTGCAGGAGAATGTGCCAGGCGAATTCCCATACACGGCAGGTATCTATCCGTTCAAGCGTGAGGGCGAAGACCCGACCAGAATGTTTGCGGGAGAAGGCGGCCCAGAACGTACGAACAGACGTTTCCATTACGTTTCGATGGGATTGCCAGCCAAGCGATTGAGCACGGCTTTCGATAGCGTCACGCTTTACGGAAACGACCCAGACCACCGTCCAGACATCTACGGAAAGGTGGGCAACTCAGGCGTGAGCATCTGTTGTTTGGATGATGCGAAAAAGCTCTACTCGGGCTTCGACCTGACCAACCCGATGACCTCGGTTTCAATGACCATCAATGGGCCAGCACCCATGTTGCTTGGGTTCTTTATGAATGCAGCTATTGATCAGGAATGTGAGAAATACATCCGCGCCAACGGCTTGGAAGGTGAAGTCGAGAAAAAGAAAAAGGAAAAATGGGATGATGCAGGTCTGAAGCGGCCTGAGTATCAAGGAGAACTTCCCGAAGGAAATGACGGATTGGGTCTTTTGCTACTTGGCGTGACGGGCGATGAAGTGCTTCCAGCGGATGTGTATGCCAAGATCAAAGCGGATGCGCTGAGCAAGGTTCGTGGTACTGTTCAGGCGGATATCCTGAAGGAAGACCAAGCACAGAACACGTGCATTTTCAGCACGGAATTCGCGCTGCGACTGATGGGCGATGTGCAACAGTATTTCATCGAGCATAACGTGCGCAACTTCTACTCGGTGAGCATCAGCGGGTACCACATTGCCGAGGCGGGCGCCAACCCGATCTCGCAGTTGGCATTTACGCTGGCAAACGGCTTTACTTATGTGGAATACTACCTGAGCCGCGGCATGGACATCAACAAGTTCGGGCCGAACCTGAGTTTCTTCTTCAGTAACGGCATCGACCCAGAATATGCGGTCATTGGTCGTGTGGCACGAAGAATTTGGGCCAAAGCGCTGAAGCAGAAATACGGTGCCGACCCACGTGCTCAGATGCTGAAGTATCACATCCAAACAAGTGGTCGTAGTCTGCACGCGCAGGAGATCGATTTCAACGATATCCGCACCACGCTACAGGCGCTGTACGCCATTTACGACAACTGCAACTCGCTGCACACCAATGCTTACGATGAGGCCATCACCACTCCAACGGAGGAAAGCGTGCGCAGAGCGATGGCCATTCAGCTGATCATTAACCGTGAGTTGGGATTGGCTAAGAACGAGAACCCGATACAGGGCGCGTTCATCATCGAAGAACTGACCGACCTTGTAGAAGAGGCGGTGCTACTGGAATTCGACCGTCTGACAGAGCGCGGTGGCGTGCTGGGCGCGATGGAAACCATGTATCAGCGCAGCAAGATCCAAGAGGAAAGTCTGTACTACGAAACGCTGAAACACACGGGCGAATACCCGATAATCGGTGTGAACACGTTCCTTAGCAGCAAGGGCTCTCCCACCATTCTGCCCAAGGAGGTGATACGAGCGACCACGGAGGAAAAGGAGTACCAGATAGAGATGCTGGGCAACCTCCACAAGGCCAAGGCCGAAAAAGCGGAAGCTTCATTGGAGAAACTGCAACATGCGGCCATCCAGAACGCTAACATGTTCGATGAAATGATGGAAGCCGCCAAGCATTGCTCTCTGGGACAGATCACCAATGCGCTGTTTGAGGTTGGTGGGCAGTATAGGAGGAATATGTAGGAAATATCCTGTTGGCTTCTTGAAGCCTTTTACAGTTCTTTAATGCTATGGATGAGGAAGTCGTTCGCGGACCAAAATGGGAGATTGAAACCCTTGAACCTATGTCAGGTGAGGAGTTCACCACTTGGCTAAACTCAGACAGTGAAGGCCTCTATAATAAACGTATTACAGAGCCGATTAGGTTTAACGGGGAGAACCTTGTCAAAAAGTACATTGCAAATTGTGCTTTTGAAGATGGGTTGGAGATAAATGTCAACAACAAAGAAGGAGCATATTTATCATTTGATTACTGCCTAATAAAAGGACAAGCAGATTTTTTCACAAACACTCATCATGTAAGGTGGGTGTTTAACACGTGTAAATTCCACGATGTAGAGTTTTATTCGTGCGTAGATGGTTCCATTAGCGTTATAAACTGTGACGTGGGAGGCAAACTGGTCTTTCAATCGGTCAAAGATGCTCAAATCAACCTAGACGACATCAAGGTTCTTGGTTCCATTAAGTTTATTAATCTGAAAGCCGAATATGACTATAGCACAATTCGTCTGACTGATATAATCTGTTCCGAAATGCTTAACATTTCTTCGGATCGGATAATAAAAGAGTTCAAAATCTTTTCTGGAAGTTTTGGCTCAATCAACATTAGTGCTCCAATCAATCAACTTGAAATAGGTCAAAAAGAAGTTTGCCTAAACGCGACAAAACTGAACCTTTCAGGATACAATTATGAAGGAGAAGTTTTTATTCGGAATGTGAGGCTTGATCATTTGGTTATTGATGATATAGTTGGAGATAATACATCGTTCGAAATCATGGACACAGCCATTAACAAACGCTGGTCGATGACAAATTCCGCTCCTGAATATTTCTATGTTCTTAACTTAACCTGTTGTCAATTAAGCCAACTCTACTTTGATAATTCGTTATTGGCCAAATGCACTTTTTCAAACATTACTTGGCCAAAACGCAATCTTCTTCAATCAAAAGCAAAAGACGAGAAAGTAAAGCACCGAGTTCTTCGGGAAGCCTATCGACAATTGAAGCAGGCAATGTTGAAGGATGGAAACAATATCGATGCGCTGTCATTTTACAGAAATGAACTTGAAGAGTACAGAGCTTTTGTCAAAGGCAATAATGATGTCAAACGAGAGGATAAAATCATCCTTTGGATGATGAGGACTTTCAGCGACCATGGCCAAAGTTTTGCCCGACCGATTGCTTGGTTAATTGGGGTTCATCTTGTTTTCTTTCTGTTGATGATTTTGGCGAATTACCACGGATATTACTTCACGACCAATCATGATTGGTCTGTTGTACCTGATTTGATTGGTGAATATTTGACGCTATTAAATCCAGCGCATCGTTCCATGAACATTTCGGGTTGGCAAGAGGTTATTGACTTCTTAATGCGCCTTTCATCAGGCTTCTTCATTTACCACATTATTCGCGCAAGTAGAAAATTTGCAAAAGTTTAAACCATGAAAAAAATAGGCATTCTCGGTTCAGGCGCTGTGGGGAAAACCCTTGGCGCTGGTTTTCTGAAACACGGCTATGAAGTGATGCTCGGCACACGTAATGCCGAGAAGTTGGAAGAATGGAAAGCCGCCAACCAAGGTGCGCAGATCGGTTCTTTTGAAGAAACTGCGGCTTTCGCAGATATTGTGGTGCTGGCCGTAAAAGGCACAGCGGCCAAAAGTGCGTTGGAATTGGCTGGAGGAGACAACCTCAATGGCAAGATCGTTATTGACACCACCAACCCGATAGATGGTGCACCGACCAACGGTGTGCTCAATTTCTTCACGGAGCAGAACAGTTCGCTGATGGAGCAGTTGCAGTCGGCTTTCCCAAAGGCGCGTTTTGTCAAGTCATGGAACAGCATCGGTTCAGCCTTTATGGTCAACCCCGATTTCGGTGGGGAGAAACCTGCCATGTTCATCTGCGGCAATGATGATGCGGCCCGAAAAAAAGTGTCAGAAATCCTTGTTCAATTCGGTTTTGAGGTGGAAGACATGGGCATGGCCGAGGCCGCCCGAGCGATTGAACCACTTTGCATGCTGTGGTGCATTCCTGGTTTTCGCGAAGGCCGCTGGAGCCATGCTTTTCGGTTGTTGAAACGGTAGGGGCGTATGGAAATACGGCCTTTTGCCAACGTTTTTAATTGGGGCGTATGGCCATACACCCCTACGGTGGGAAATTGAAACGTCCGTTTTGTAATTTCCATTTATGAAACGTGACCGCCAATCCATCCGATTGAAAGGCTATGATTATTCGGCCGAAGGCGCATATTTCGTTACCATCGTCTGCAAAGACCGATTGCCGTGGTTCGGGGAAATCGTTGACGGTGAAATGCAATTGACCGATGCTGGAAAGATCGTTGAGGAAGAATGGCTGCACGGTGCGGAATTGCGTTCAGAAATTACATTGGATGCGTTTGTGGTGATGCCCAACCATTTTCATGGCATTGTGGTCATTGGCGAGCCGTTGGTACCATTGGCCGGTGTGCATGGTAAGGGCGTGCCGCGGCACGCCCCTACGCCAATGGGTTCGAAACCAAATACGTTGGGAACAATTGTTCGCATGTTCAAACAGGCATGTACCAAGCGCATCCGCCAATCCGTGTCGGCAGATTTTGCATGGCTACGCGGCTACCACGACCGCATCATCCGAAATCAGGAGGAATTACAGAAAATTCAGAGTTATATTCAGAACAACTCGGCTATGTGGAACGAGGATAGATTCAACTCTCGGTTCGATCAGCCACGAAACTGAAACTCACCGATGAACCTGAATGGCGGTTCCTTCTTCTCAAGAAGTACAACCGAATTGACCGTGAAGGAGCTATTGTAAGGCCTATCCTCGTAGGTTGGCCAAAGCGAGTCAAACTCATTTTTGGTCAGTCCGCTGGCAACCGTCATGTGCGGGTGATCCGTTAGGAATGGCCTACTGGTATTCGGAATGGAAACAGCATTTCGGAGTTCTTTGAAAAGTTTCTGTGGAACCGAAACAATTTCAGCCTCTGAACTTGGTTTAACAAAAATCACATTGGAACCAAGATTGAAACATCCAAATCCGTTAAGTTCAATCTCAAACGGAGAAAGCGACCTGCATTCATTTTCCAGAACTTCAATCATTTTAAGTTCATGGACATCGCTCATTTTTATCAGCCAAAGGGTAATATGCGGTTTTGAATTATAGCTCCTAAATGACCTATCCAGCAATTGCTTCACTTCTTCTTTCATTCTTCTTACATCCGAGCTAACCTCCCTTGAGGGGTTGATCACCAAAAGATATTGCCTTCTGGTTCCCTGAAGGCTGGGTATTGGTTTTGTCAGTTTTGGTTCATTTGGAAACAATTCTACTTGCATGACTGTAATCTTGCACTTACGCGAAATTGAATCAAAAACTCAAGCCCTGAAGTTTAAACTGTTTGACATGAACCTCATTGATTTGATCAGCATGACCCTGTACAATTTCCTAAATCTCCAGATTTCCGTGAAGACCACTGGAGCCACGCTTTTCGGTTGTTGAAGAAGTAGATCACTGCTTCTGACCGGAGAACTGCTCGTTACTGCCATAGTTGTACGCAAGATTGTACACTCCATTCACCTTGGTAAAGGTTATCTGATTCTGTGCCACGCAACTGATGCACGTAAACACGCCCGCCACGTTATTCATGTTGGCAGTCCATGCTGTTCCGTGGCCATCTGAAGGTGAGATCCTGACAACCTCAGAGGTCACATCGGTTATCACTACCGTAAAGGAAGTATTCTGAAAAGAAGGGTTGCTGATTTTCATAACGCCAACATAGGTTCCAACAATCGGAGCCACCAGATCAGGTTCGCTCGAATTGCAGGAAACGATGGCTGTGATAGGAACAATCAGAATAAGGTACCGGAAAATCGCTTTCATATCGAAGGAGGTTTGGGGAAAGATAAGCACCTTTTCAAATTGAATTACAAACTACATTTACACATTCTTTCAGCGTTGCTGCGTGGACAACACCTCGGTGAGTTGCCACTCCAGTTTGAGCGGCTCGCCCGAAAGCGCCATGCCCTCCTCGTTGGCCTTGTTGCCCACGCGGTGTACTGAAATATGCTCGATGCTGCCTAATGCGTTGTCTTCTGTCATGGTTCTGTGGGCACTGATATTTTGAGGGCTTGAAGCTAGGAAGGTATTTGGAATTGTGGGAAGGGGCTGGAAAGGAATCAATGTCGATAGCTCATATTTTTTTGAGATAGACCGCATATGATCCAATATAGACAATGGCGTAAGTGGCACCCTCGTAAACAGGCGTTTCGTTCCAAGGATATTTGGAGTATTCAACATACAGCTGGTCTCCGTTCACATTAAAAGTCTTCACATCATAGAGCAATTCCCCGACTGGACAGGAAATGAGATACTTATAGATGATCTTCCCTTCGGGATTCAGGTGAATAAATTCTCCCCATTTCTTATGCATCTCTTCGGCATATTTGATGTAGGCCGCCTCCAGTTGCTCCCTTGATAATCCCGTGGTGTCCGGCCTATCAGGTAAGCGTTCTTTGATGCCTAAGACCACCTCTGAAGCACCGAACCAGAGCCCGGTCGTACGTAGGTCATTCGTATCAAGAAGGTCATAAATGGTGGGTTGCGCCAGTCCTACTTGGGTTATTCCAAGCAACAGAACCACCCAAAGAGGGGTAGCAAATTTCATGGTTGTTTATTTGAAAAGGCTTATTCGTTAATCACATAATCCTTCGATTACCGCCTATTCACAACTCCATCGAGTATTAACTTGGCATGAATTGAGCACATAAGAATACCCTTTATCCCTGATGAATTTGGCAACCTCGTCCGAATAAACCAGATATATTAATGTCTTGGCTTTAGGATGCGAGACATTGGATGCTGGTATACTTATCGGAGGCAAGTGAATTTCGGCAATAAGTTTTCTTTTGGTTGTATCTGTAAACTCAAGAGTACAGCCTAACTTATCTATATAATTACTGCTGCTAACGTCAAACGAAAACTTGGAAAATCCAGAATCATTAACACAGATTTGAAAATTCTGACCAAGTGCTGAACCACAGAAAATTTTTCTGTGGGTTGGTAGCCATTTAGTAATAGTGCAAGAAGGACTGTCGAATAGGTCAAACTCTTTCAGTGTTGTATTATACTCGAAACAACCATTTTTATCCTTATAAAAACGCACAAAAGCAGTGTCATAAAACATCAGTGAATATTTCTTGGTGTCATCTTTCAGAAAACCCGCAGTAATCACGTCCTCCAGTTTATTACGCTGAGCTATAGTATCAGATATGGAAAATAGATCTTGAAGAACTTCTTGCTCCAACTTTAGCTTCCTTGACTCAATATCTCCTTGGATGGTATCATTATTAGCTCCTTGCAAATAGATGCCTCCAATGATTGCAGAAATCACCACAACTGCGCTAGGCATTACTTTCATAAGCCATTCACAAAAAATGGATGCGTAGAAGTAAAAACCGGATTTCCTTTTTGATTTTTCAGACATATACCAAACCTACAACATCGCCCTCACAAAACAAATAGCCCCCGTCCGAAAGATTCAAACAGGGGCTATCGATATTCTGGGTTGGAGAAAGGCCATTCGTTTAGCTTCAAGATCAACTTGAATGACCATGAAATCAGCAAAAACTGCCTAAATCCCATCATTTCAGGACGCTCCAAAATGATTTCGGAACATTCCGAAATGGTTTCCGGTTCACCTCCAGAGCCTTCCGGTGAAGCTTGGAGCATTAAAGGTTCAAAGGAAATGACAGGGCTTTTTAGCTTTTCTATTGATTTCACCTAAATGTAACCGGAAGAAAGACCTTAAAACGACTGCATTTACAGCACCTGATATTTCAAGCAATTTCCATTCGGAATTAGGTTATCTTCGCGTTCCCGAAAAAAGCCCCTGAATCCGCATGTTTACTGAACTCTGGGAAACGTACAGTTACCTCCTTCCCTACTTGGCCATTCCTGTGGTGAGTGGACTTGTAGGTTGGGGCACCAATGCTTTGGCGATTTACATGACCTTCTATCCGATGGAGTTCGTGGGCATCAAACCCTTCTTGGGCTGGCAGGGAATTGTTCCCGCCAAGGCGGCCAAGATGGCCGAGAAATCGGTGGATCTGATGACCACCAAGCTTATTGATGTGCAGGAACTCTTCAATAAGATCGAGCCGAATCGCATTGCGGAGAACCTGATGCCCGTAATGGAACGCGTTTCGGTGCAGATGATTGATGAGGTGATGAAAAAGGAGGCATGGGTCATGTGGACCACCACGCCTCCATTGGTAAAGGAGACCATTTACAGGCGCGCGGTAGATGGCATGCCGCTGGTGGCAGAAAAGATGATGCTGGAGATCCGCGACAACATCGAAGATTTTCTCGACCTGAAAGGATTGGTGGTGGAACACATGACGGCCAATAAGCAACTGACCAACGAGATCTTCTTGCGCTGTGGCTCCGAAGAGTTCAAGTTCATCAAAATATCGGGGCTTTACTTCGGTTTCCTGTTCGGTATTGCGCAGGCCATTGTGTGGTATTTCAACGATTCGTGGTGGCTGCTGCCGCTGGGCGGATTGATCGTGGGCTGGGCCACCAACTGGCTGGCGCTGAAAATGATCTTCAACCCCAAACAGGAAGTGAGGATTCTGGGCATTACGTTCCATGGGCTTTTCATCAAACGGCAGAATGAGGTGGCCACCGAATACAGCAAGATCGTTTCGGATAAGATCCTGACCGTTGAGCGCATGTTCGACCGCATTTTCCGTGGCAGAGCCTCAGACGAGTTGGTGACCATGATGCACGGCCACATCAAACAGGCCATTGACGAGCAGGCAGGACTCTCCAAGAACATCTACCAGCTTTTTGCCGGTACCAAAAAGTATGACGAGCTGAAGAACATGGCCGCCACGCGCTTTGTAGAAAGCCTGCCGCTATCCATCCACCGCACGTTCGAATACACCGAAAATGCGCTGGACCTTGAAACCACCATGCGCGAAAAGATGGCAGGGCTGTCGCCCGATGAGTTCGAAGGCGTACTGCGCCCCGCGTTTCAGGAAGATGAGTGGATCCTTATTCTCGTAGGTGCCGTTCTTGGCGCCTTGGCAGGTTTTGCACAATTGGTGTTCTTATTCTCTGATGGTTCCATTCCCTTCTGAGCACCTTTATTAACAAAACCTTATTGGTTCATGCGCATTCCCAAATTTCGGGTAACTTAACTTGCGTTTCTCAACTCAACCTCCATGAACAGGATCTTTTCGCTGCTAATAACTTCAACCCTGATTGCGGTAACCGCCAAAGCCCAACCAACCCTTGTGTATCACGATATTGTGACCGACAACAACGGCAACCTCATACCGTGGTACAATGCGGATCACGGCACATCTTACGACCACTGTCTCGACCTTGTCTGGAACTTCTGGAAGAACATTCCCACCTGCTGCGGTGGCCACAAGTATTACATGATAGACCACTCCTACAACGAACCCGTTTCAGGGAACATGGTGGGTGGCGACCAGTTTGCCATGATTCTTTCCTCCTGGGCGTTGTATTATGCATATACGGGCGATACAGCCTTGGTACAAGACATGGTTTACATAGCCGATACGTACTTGGCAAACAGTCTTTCCCCATCTAACTGCGAATGGCCCGACCTGCCTTACGGTGCCAATTATGGCGACCAGATGGCTGCAGTTTATGATGGCGATTTCCTTATCGGACAGAACTACACCCAGCCAGATAAGGCCGGTTCGTTCGGTGCAGAACTGCTTAACCTTTACAAGATCACCGGCAACGAAGACTACTTGCAGGCCTGCGTCAAGATCGCCAATACCTTGGCAGATAAGGTTCAACCTGGCTCATCTTCTGTATCTCCTTACCCGTTCCGGGTGAATGCCATTACAGGCGACCTGCCTCCCTTGCTTCCCGATCCGTGGCATTACACCACCAATTTCATCCCCACAATGCGACTGTTCGAGGATCTTTCTGAAATGGAAATGGGAAATACTGCGGTTTACGATAGTGCCTATGGGATCATCAAATCCTGGATGCAGCAATATCCGGTTCAGAACAATGAGTGGGGCTCATTCTTCGAGGACATTCCAGTACCTTCAAAAACAGAGATAAACGCTGTAATGGCCGCCAATTACATCCTACAGAAAGGAGAGGAATGGGCGCCAACTTGGCAACAGGACGCCCGGAACATTCTGGATTGGGTACTTGATGTGCTTGGTAGCACGGCCTACCAGCAATGGGGCACCACCGCCATTTACGAACAGACGGCCGATATGAAAGAGGCTGGAAGTCATACCGCTCATTTTGCAAGTGCCGAACTGCTTTATGCTGAGAAAACAGGCGACAACTCGCGTGTGGAACAGGCCATCCGCCAATTGGACTGGGCCACCTACATGGTGGATTTTGACGGCAAGTGCAAGTTCTCGCCACAGGGAGCTTCCATCTGGTATACGGATGGGTATGGCGATTTTGTGCGTCACTTTCTACGGGCCATGGGGTCTTTGCCATCCATCTCATTTCCGTTTGATAATCACATGCTCCGAAGCTCATCCGTTATCAGTTACATGAATTACCAACCGCTGGAGATCAACTACCATACGTACGACAGCGCCTCTACCGAGATGTTCCGTTTGGTAGCGCGCCCAGATTGGGTGAAGGCCGATGGTGTAGCTCTCACCGAACTTAGTTCTCTGACGGGCGAAGGCTGGACTTGGACGGATTATGATGATGGCGGCCTACTGGAAGTTCAGCATGATAATGCACACCAAATGCAGATAGGTGGACTCACGCTTGGCATCACTTACCAAGCACCTACTAATCAGAAGCTGGAAATTTACCCTAACCCAGCCAAGGCCAATGTTCGGGTACATCTTCCATCTGTCGCCAGCGGTTCGTGCCAGCTGGCCGTGTTTGATGCCGTTGGAAGAATGGTGAAAAATGAACCGCTAACGCATGCCAATACCGATGTGAACTTGGATGTTTCGAACCTGCCAGGAGGTATTTATACCGTTCAGTTCCGCAATAGTAGCCATACAGCGTCCAGCAAGTTGGTCATCAGGCGGTAGTTACCATTTACATCGCCAAATAGACACTTGAGTTGAATCTTCATCTTTTATCGATTTTACGAATTCCGGTACTCCTCCACCGTTTTATCGGTGTAAAGAATCAGGACTTTTTCCATGACTTTTCCGACCCCATTTCGGGGTGGGATTTCAGCCTGTTTTCGAGGCTCATTTTGAGCCATTGAAACGGGTGTTTTTTCATCCGTTTTCCGACCTCTCAAAAGCCACTCTGACGACACCTCTGGAAAGCTTTCCAAGACCTTCAGAACGAAGTCCAAACTTGGCTTGTTCCGACCCGAAAGAATATGGCTGATAGCACTTCGTTGCACCCCAATTCTGTCGGCCATTTGGGCCGGAGAAAGCCCTCCGTCTTCCATGATTTTCTTGAGCCTTTCAGTAATCGCTTCCATCGTTTTACAAATGTAAACGATTACGGGATGATACAATTGTAAACCAAATGAAATTAGCTTCAATTAGGATTTCAAAAACTCAAACCATCAATTACGATTAATACATTTAATTAATTGATTATTAATGATATATATAATTTAAATTGACAATTGTAAATTTCAATGAAAACTCACCCGATTTACAGATGTAAAACGGTTACGATCGTCACAAATAGTTACTGATCGACTTGAATTTCTCCCTGAGAAATAGGAAAAACGCGGACGTCTTTTTCGTCCTTCAAAAGTTCGGCCACACGCGCTGGATGCGTGTCGGTAATGAAGATCTGTCCGAAGGCTTTTTCGCCCACCAATTTCAACAGCTCCCCTACCCTGTCATCATCCAATTTATCGAAGATATCATCGAGCAAAAGCAGGGGTGTAATTCCCGACTTTTCATGCATCACTTTGAACTGTGCCAACTTGAGTGCCACAAGGGCCGATTTCTGCTGTCCCTGCGACCCGAATTTCTTCATTGGAAAACCGTTTATCGTCAGCCCCAGATCATCCTTGTGGATACCTATTGTGGTATAGGTCGCAGCGCGATCCTGAGCCACGTTTTCCTTGAGAAGACCGAGCATGTTTCCATCACTCAACTGACTGTCATAATCCAACCCGACCTCCTCCACAGAGCCAGAAATGGTCTTGTAGAAAAAGCTGAAAGCCTCAATGAAATCCTGCAAAAAAGCCTTTCGCCTTTCGTAGATCATCTGTCCGCGCTGCGACAGCTGCACGTCCCAAACATCCAGCGAATCAGCTTGGAAAGTTCTGTTCTCTCTAAAGTACTTGAGCAACGCGTTCCGATGCTGCAATGCCTTATTGTAGTGCATAAGGTTTTCCAGATACTCACGGTCAAGCTGCGAGATAACGCCATCCAGAAACTTCCTGCGAAGGTCACTTCCACCATTGATAATGTCCGCATCTGTTGGTGCAATGATCACCGAAGGGAACAATCCGACATGATCGATCAGCCGTGCATATTCCTTCTTGTTCCGTTTAAACTGCTTCTTCCCTTCTCGCTTCAATGCACAGTACACCAGCTCATCCTCACCATCTTTGACAAACCCGCCACTTACCACCATAAAAGGCTGGTCGCGCTGAATGTTCTGACTATCGATCGAGTTCAGAAAACTCTTCGTCATGGAGAGATAGTGTACCGCATCGAGCACGGTGGTTTTGCCCGAACCGTTGTTCCCCACGAAGCAGTTGAACTTCTTTCCGAGTTCCATATCGGCACCCGAAATGTTCTTAAAATGAACCAATGAAAGTTGCTTGATGTACATAGCGGAACGAGCGTTGGCAAATGTAACGAAAGCACCATTCTACGCGGTTTTCACCCCACTTTCGAAGCTGAAAACTGGTGCTTTTTCCAATTGAAAATATCCTATTTTTGCGCTTCGAAAAAAACGGACATGGCCAAGAAGACCAAAGAAGCTGAAAACGAAGAATTGATCGTTGATGTTGAGGAAGTTTATTCCAAAACGGAAGACTTTATCAATCAGAACCAGAATCTCATCCTTGGGGTTGTTGGAGCAATCGTAGCTGTAGTTGTCGGATTTTATGCTTACAACCGCGTTTATCTGGAGCCTTTGGAAGAAGAAGCGAGCGGACAGATGTTCATGGCTGAGCAGTATTTTCAGAAGGACAGTTTTGACCTTGCATTGAACGGTGATGGAAACTACCTCGGTTTCTTGGATGTGGCCGATGAGTACGGCAACACAGCCTCAGGAAACTTGGCACACTACTATGCTGGCATCTGTTACCTACGCTCAGGTCAGTACGAAGACGCCATTGACGAACTTGAAAGTTACGATGCCGCTGGCGAAATGCTCGGACCTGTTGCTCTTGGCGCCATCGGTGATGCGCACATGGAATTGGGCGAGACCGATGAGGCGCTGAACTACTTTGAGAAGGCTGCCGATGCCAACGACAATGACTTTACCGCACCTATTTTCCTTCAGAAGGCCGGATTTGCTGCTGAGAAAGCTGGCAAGTTCGATAAGGCCATCGACTACTACACACAGGTGAAGGAGAAATACCCGAACAGCAACGAAGGCCGCGATGCCGCCAAGTACATTGCGCGTGCTGTGGCTAACATGAACTGATTTGGCCTCGGCTCTTAAAAATCTATCATCTTACGATGCGAATACGGTTCCTTCGGCCGAAGGAATGCGCTTCGCGGTTGTAGTAAGCGAGTGGAACACGGAAATCACCGAAGCACTTTACCAAGGTGCCAAAGAAACCCTTCTGAAATTCGGAGCCAAGGCTGAGGATATCGTTCGCAGAAACGTGCCCGGAAGTTATGAGCTGACCTTGGGAGCACAACTGATGGCCGAACGAAATGAGTTCGATGCCATCATCTGCATCGGAGTGGTCATTCAAGGTGAAACGAAACATTTCGATTTCATCTGTGATGCCGTGAGTCAAGGAATCACGAACTTGAACATCAAGTACAATCTTCCTGTGATTTTCGGGGTTTTGACACCGAATACCATGCAACAGGCATTGGACCGCGCGGGTGGTGTTCATGGCAACAAAGGCGATGAAGCTGCCATCACCGCCATCAAAATGGCTGCGTTGAAAAAGGAACTGGCTTCCTGATCTTTACACAGAGGTTTAATCGAGAAATTGAGATTCACAGAGTGACTCTGTGCAACAGATGTACTCGGAGTATCTCCGTGCAACAGACAAACTTATATTTACAGCATGTCTTTAGGTCGCGTTATCCTTTCCATCATCTTCCCGCCATTGGCCGTTTACGACAAAGGCTGCGGGTCGATTCTTATTGTGTTCATTCTTACCCTGTTGGGATGGGTGCCGGGCGTTATCGCTGCCCTCATCATCCTCAACAAGAACGAGAATCAGTAAAGCACGCGTAGCTTGATGGTGTGATCGATACGCCTGAGTTCATCCACCACATCCGAGTTGTATTCCTTATCAATGTCCGTGATGACGTAACCGATCTGCTGATTGGTCTTCAGATATTGTCCCACCACGTTGATATTGAACCGTGAGAAAATGTTGTTGATACGCGCCATGATGCCTGGCACATTCTGATGTACATGTAGCAGTCGGTGCGCACCTTTCACCTCAGGAACACGGATGTTGGGCAGATTCACACTACCGAAGCTATCGCCAGAGTTGACATAATTGACCAACGCCTCTGGAACGTAAGCTGCAATGTTCTTCTGAGCCTCAATGGTACTTCCGCCCACGTGTGGTGTGAGAATCACATTATCCATTCCCGTGAACGGACATTCAAACGGTTCATCGTTCGATTTCGGCTCCACTGGAAAAACATCGATGGCTGCTCCACGGAGTTTACCGGAAACAAGCACAGCTTTCAACGCATCCAGATCGACCACTTTCCCTCTGGCCAGATTGAGGAACACGGCTCCATCTTTCATCCAGCCAAGTTCCTTTTTGCCGATCATGCCGTTGTTCTCCGAGCGTCCGTCAACATGCAGCGTCACCACATCCGACTTGCTCATCAACTCGCGTAGCGTTTTTGCTTTCTGCGCATTTCCCAACGCCAGCTTCTCCTCCACATCGTAATACATTACCTGCATGCCCAATGCTTCGGCCAACACGCTCAATTGAGCACCGATGTTTCCGTAACCGACAATTCCGAGTTTCTTGCCGCGTATCTCAAAACTACCTTTGGCCGACTTATCCCATTCACCACGATGCATGGCCATGCTCTTTTGATGCGTGCCGCGCATCAGCATGATCATCTCACCGATGACCATTTCCACCACACTCCTTGTGTTGCTGAATGGCGCATTGAACACGCAGATACCTTTGTTCAGACAAGCGTCAAGATCGATCTGGTTCGTTCCGATACAGAACGCCCCGATGGCCAAGAGGCGATCAGCAGCTTCCACAACCTTCGCGGTAATCTGTGTTTTCGATCGGATGCCAAGAATGTGTCTGCCTTTCACAGCTTCGCAGAGTTCATCCTCGGTCATGCTGCCGGCCATCAACTCCACTTGATAACCTTCGCCTTTCAGCATCTCAACAGCATCTTCATGAATACCCTCAAGGAGCAACACTTTGATCCTGTTCTTCGGGTAAGAGATGGCCATCGGGAGTTTCTCCTTGTAAAGGATCTCATCCAAACTTGGAGCGATATGATCCGCTTTATCGAGGATGTTCTTACGTTCCACATTCTCAGTGAACGCGTAGAATTTATCGGCAATACCAGCTGCACGCATCTGGTAATCAGAGAATCCATCACCGATAACATGCACTTCGCCCGGAAGCTCCATTTTTTTCAGCTCATCGATCTTGCCATCAGGTTTAGAAAGGTCATTTTCTCGGTCGAATCCGATGATCTTACCGCCTTTGTTGTACCTGAATGTATTGGCATGGATCCGTTCGGACGGAATACCATATTTGGCCATGATCGGATCGATGAACTCTTTGAATCCGCACGAAACGATGTAGATATCGTCCGCGAACTTTTTAAAGAAATCCTTATTCCGAGAGATGGAAGGTGAGATCTTTCGGCTCAAACGTTTCACCAGCACATCCAAATGATCTTTGTGCGCATTAAGGATCTTCAATCGCTTCTCCAGCGATTCGGTAAATGTGATGTCGCCATCAACACCTTGATCGGTGATCTTGGCGATCTGCGCGATCTTCTCCTTCTTCTTCGGATCACCTTTCAGTGATACCTCCGCCAACTCTTCAAACGCCTCCACCTGCGTGAGCGTACTGTCAAAATCGAACACGAATGTTCTTTTTTTGGTCTCAATCATTGAAAATCAATACTTAACGTAAAATGGAATGGAATATGAAACGCCCGAATACTTGTCCCAAGCGGTGTAATAAACATGATATGAACCTTGGGTCCACGTACTATCGATCGGAACCCACCACGTGCCATCATAAGTAATGGCATTATCAACTATTACTGGATAAGGCACGTAGATCATGGTATCAGAGAAATTTACGGTTCCTACAAAAAGTTCGGAATAGGTCAACTCTTCAGCATCGGTTATGATGCCTCCAAGGAGAAAGCCCTGTCCATAACCCAAGGTATCGTAAGGTGTGGGACCGGTCACATTGAAGGTTGGTGGTACTGAATCGGCACTGTTCTTTATCTCAAACAGCACCGTATCCCGGATAGATTCGTTACCCTCCACATCGACACACGCCATGGTAAATTGATAATGTCCATTGAACGTGGATGCAGGAAGATCGAGCGTTTGGTCGTAGTTGTAATCCGTTGGCTTTCCAGGAATGGCGTCAATATAGGTTATGGAATAGGTGCTATCAGCAGCAATATCATTGAGCGAATCAATTCCGTTCAGCGTTATCTTATACTGCAAAACACCTGTATTATCGCTCAGATCAGCACGAACCCGAAGGCCATCATTCGTGTAAACTGCCCCATCTTCTTGCGGTGAATACACCACGACCGTTGGTTTCTCCGTATCGTCCGTTGTATTACACCCTATCGCGAAGGGAATCAAAACCACTAAAAAAAACCAACGTTTCATTCGAAAACGAAGGTACTTCAGCAATTTGACCCACATATGAGAACATTGAAAAAATGTTCATGATCCGATGTTAAAACCATTGTTCCACGAAAAACTTCAACTTTATGTAACGAAATCCGATTTTGCGAGTATAAATCGGCAGTTTTGGGACTAAGATTCGATATGCGGAGACTACTACTTTCGGTACTTCTTGGGTTGAGCGGACTGTCTGCGGCACATGCGCAGGATCCTACATTCACTCAGTTTTATGCGAACCGGACGTACATCAATCCTGCTTATGCCGGTGCCGATCTTGGTGTACGGGTCAACATGAATTACCGAAATCTATGGACTGCTGTTCCGGGTGATTTCTCTACGTATTGCGCTGGTGTTGATATAGGTGACCCGAATATATTCGGTGGTATCGGTTTTCTGGCAACCGTTGGAAATGAAGGCGAAGGACAATTGCAGTCGCAACGGTACAGCATCATGTATTCATACCGATTGATCGTCATTCCACGGATGTTTGACCTCCACTTTGGTTTGGATGCCGCCTACATGAGCAAGCAGATCAAGAATTGGGACGCGTTTGTTTTCTCCGATCAGTTGCACCCGATCTATGGAAATATAAACCCGACCAACGCGCAGCGACCTGATAAACTGAAAGTACAAATGCCAGATTTCAACTCAGGTATTCTGGCACGGTTCAACATTCGTCCCGGTGGTGGAAGAATGCGCACACGGAAAGTGATCGCCAACACGCTTGGTTTCGCGGCCCATCACATTACCCAACCAAACGAATCATTGATCGGCAGAACCGAAAAACTACCGATCAAATTTGTAGGTCACTACAGCATGATGGTTTCGCTTTCGAAGCCAAGAAGTAAGAATCCGTTCTACCTTTCGCCCAATATCATGTACGAGCATCAGCGTACGCTTTCTACGCTGAACGTAGGTATGTATGCCATGCGAGCACCATTGATGATCGGGGTTTGGTACCGAAATGAGTTCCGATTTGAAGCGAACGACACCGATGCGTTGATGTTCAACGTGGGCATGCGCGGCACCAATCGCGACAAGACCTTTATGTATCAGGTCGGTTACAGCTACGACCTGACGCTATCTAAACTTGCAGGATCAACCTCCGGTAGTCACGAAGTTGCGCTCATCATCGAGTTTACACGTGCCGGTTTCAATAAGAAATCGCGTATTGCACGTAAGCGCGCCCGAAACTGCTACAACTGGCAGGGACCTGGAAGTACTCCAAAGATCTTCTAAGAACGATTTACGGTTCAATCGAAAGTCAGCACACGAAATTCTGTGCTGAAAGGTTCTGTTGCATCGTAAACGGATGACCAGAAAATTGACTCACTTTTGGAGAACGGTTGCAAAAAATTGATGTGTCGTTCCTGAAGGAATCCGTTCGGGAAAAGATGTGCATGCAGTTTTCGGATGCGATTGACCGAAACCTCGTTCTGCTGCTTCAAGGCGCGCGCAAACCTTCCGCCCCATTGCTCAACACTTTTCTGAACGCGTGTCTGTTCCGCCTCGACAGAAGCGACCAGTGAAGCATCAATATCATCAGCCTTCTCCTTCAATAACCCGTACAACTGAGCTAAGAGATCCAACTCTGAATCTAAGTTGACATCCGTATCCGAAACTTCCAACACGTGTGCTTTCACCAACTCATCAACGGAATGGAACAGATCTTCGGGCAACAGCTTCAATTCCGTCATCCGCTTGGAAGAACCGTGGTCAATCAAAAGGAAATGGTTCCGCAATGAAAGCATCGGAAAACTCACACCCATTTGCGTGAAATAGTCTTTGTACTGTAGCCAGTAAGACAACTCGCCTGCTCCACCGACATACGTCAAATTCGGCAGAATGAACTCTTGAAACAACGGCCGCAACACCACATTCGGACTGAAATTCTCGGGATGTTCCTTCAACTCCGCTTCAAGCTCTTCCCGTGTAAATCGAATATCCGTCTGAAAAACCTTGTAGCCCGATTCGGTCTCTACAACTCGGTTACGCATACCATCGGCCAAGTAAAAACAGTTCACTTGGCGCGGGTTCACCTGTACGTGATATCCCGAAGCTTCAAGCCGTTGGTTCGTTGAACGGACCAATGCAAACGGCTCGCATTCAAAGTCTTTCTTGAAGAACTCGAAAAAAGGACGTTTCAATTCTGCATCATCACTATCAATGATCACCAGACCTTTCTCACCGAAAAACTCATTCACGAAATATCGCGTAGCATCCGAAAGTTTATCGAACTTGTAATAAGCCGTTCGGAAGACCTCAATGAGCCGTTTTGTCTCTTCATTGTTCGGAAAGACCGCTTCCAACTGATCACAGAACTGTTCCAAACTCGTTGGGTTCATTCTGCCCGTGGCGCCTGTCTGATCGGTTTCCCAAACGTATTTCTTCCCGAACAGATTGAAATGCCCCACTTCATCCAGATCATGATCCTCGGAGTTCATCCAATAAATAGGAACAAACTGATTTTCGGGATATGCTTTGCGAAGCTGCTCTGCCAGTTTTATCGTGTGGAAGATCTTGTAGATGAAATACAGCGGGCCCGTAAAGATGTTGAGCTGATGGCCCGTGGTGACCGTAAACGCGTTCTCATTTCGTAGCGATTCAATGTTCTTAAGCACCGAATCCTTTGCACCACCAATGGTTCTGTATTGCTTCAGAAGCGCATCTGCCAGTAACTCCCGATCAATCGGAAAATTCTTCCGCGATTCAATTTGCTTGGCGTAATTCTCCAACGAATGACGGAATCCGTAGAATTCCTTCACCGTTTCCGCACCATTCACATAATCAAGGATCAGTCGGTTGAACCGCTCTGTATGCTCCAGCGAAATGGTAGAGATTTCCATCTAAACAACAACATTTTATAGCCACAGATGCACAGATTTTCACAGAATTCTCACAGAGACGATAGTTGATGCTCTGTGCGCTCTGCGTTTCTGTGGCTTTTCATGATTTTACTTTTCCGAAAAGGTCGAAGTGTTCCGCATCCGTGATCTCCACATTCACAAAATCACCGATCCGTAGGTAATTGTCTTCAACAGGAATCAAAACTTCGTTGTCCACTTCAACGGAATCGTACTCCGTTCTTCCAACGTAGTTTTCGCCTTCCTTCCGATCGATCAATACATTGAGCGTTCTACCAATCAACTCCTGATTCTTTTCGAGGGAAATCTCCTGCTGCACTTCCATAACCAGTTCAGCGCGTCTTTGTTTTTCCTCTTCGGGAATATTGTCCTCTAAAAGATACGCGTGCGTGTTCTCTTCGTGTGAATACGTGAAAACACCAAGCCGCTCGAAACGCATCGCCTTCACCCAATCAAGCAACACCTCAAAATCCTCTTCGGTTTCGCCAGGATAACCAACGATCAATGTGGTTCTCAACGCAATTCCGGGAACTTTCTCCTTAATGAGATTCAGAAGCTTGGTTGTCTTTTCCTTGGTAGTTCCTCTGCGCATAGATTTCAGCACCGGGTCTGCAATATGCTGCAACGGCATATCCAAGTACTTGCAGATCTTCGGTTCGCGCGCCATTACGTCCAGCACATCTTCCGGAAAACCTGTTGGGAACGCATAATGCAGACGAATCCACTCAATGCCTTCCACTTTGCAGAGTTCGGTGAGAAGGTCGGCCAACCTGCGTTTGCCGTAAATGTCAATTCCGTAGTAGGTAGAGTCTTGCGCGATCAACATCAACTCCTTCACACCTTTGGCCGCCAATTTCTTAGCCGATTCCACCAACTCCTCTATAGGTGTAGAAACGTGTTTACCACGCATCAGCGGAATGGCGCAGAAAGAACATGGTCTATCGCAACCTTCCGAGATCTTGAAATACGCATAATGAGATGGCGTGGTCAGAAAACGCTCACCTACCAATTCGTGCTTGTAATCCGCACCCAGAACCTTCAGCAGCCGAGGAAGATCACGCGTTCCGAAATACTCGTCCACATTCGGGATTTCCTTTTCCAAGTCTGGTTTGTAACGTTCAGAAAGACATCCGGTAACGAATACCTTTTCCACAAGTCCGTCATCCTTTGCCTTGGCAAAACGAAGTATGGTCTCAATGCTTTCCTGCTTGGCATTGTCAATGAAACCGCAGGTATTGATCACTACGATATTCGAATCATCCTTGGTGCTTTCGTGCTCCGCCTCAAGGTCATTCGCTTGCAATTGTCCCATCAGAACCTCACTATCGTAGAGATTCTTGGAGCATCCCAACGTGATGACGTTGATCTTGTTCTTTTTGAGTGTGCGTGTTCTCATTCGGGCTGCAAAGAACGGCATTCCTTACTTCAGGTAAAACCGAAGTAGAAACCGTGTTCCTAAAATTTCACCGTATGGCTCCCCTACAAGTGAAACTCACCCAGAGACGCTACTCGAAGTGTCACTTTCTCCCCTTTGGGGAGATGCCGAAGGCAGAGGGGTTGGTATCATTTCCCTAAGAACAGCGAATCCACAAATTCTTCGCGGTTAAAAACCTGAAGGTCTTCCATACCTTCGCCCACACCAATGTATTTCACAGGAATTTTGAACTGATCGGAGATACCGATCACCACGCCTCCTTTGGCAGTTCCATCCAATTTGGTCAAGGCCAAAGCGTTCACTTCAGTTGCTTTCACAAATTGCTTGGCCTGCTCAATCGCGTTCTGTCCGGTCGATGCATCCAAAACCAATAGTATTTCATGCGGTGCGCCAGGAACAACCTTGTCCATCACTCTACGGATCTTACTCAACTCGTTCATCAGGTTCACCTTATTGTGCAAGCGCCCTGCCGTGTCAATAACCACCACATCGGCATTCTGCGCTACGGCCGACTGCAACGTATCGAACGCCACAGAAGCGGGGTCTGCATTCATTCCTTGGTTCACAACAGGAACCCCAACGCGTTGCCCCCAAATGATCAACTGATCAACCGCAGCAGCACGGAATGTATCTGCAGCCCCCAAAACCACCTTCTTTCCCGCACTCTTCAGTTGATGCGCCAACTTACCGATGGTCGTGGTCTTACCCACTCCGTTCACACCCACAACCATAATTACATACGGCTTCTTGTCTTCTGCGATCGGCAATCCGCTTACATCCGCGCTGTTGTTCTCGCTCAGAAGTTCCACGATCTCCTCACGAAGGATCTTATTCAACTGATCCGTCCCCACATATTTATCACGCGATACACGCTCTTCAATGCGCCCGATGATCTTCAGCGTGGTATCCACACCAACATCAGACGTCACCAACACCTCTTCAAGGTTATCGAGCACCTCATCGTCAACCTTCGATTTTCCGATGACCGCCTTCGTAAGTTTCGAGAACACGCCCTCGCGCGTCTTCTCCAAACCCTGGTCAAGCTTCTCCTTTTTTTCCTTCGAAAAGAATCCGAACAATGCCACCTTCTGTCAATTAATAATTAGAAACGAAAAATTATGAGTTCATGATTTTCAGCAATGCCAACTTACATGAAATAGCCACAACTTGTCCCAACCCTTCGGGAGAAACGAAGAAAACATACAGGTCTTCCCGAAAATCTCTGTGAAATCTGTGAAAATCTGTGTTTCTGTGGCCAAAAAAATGTCCTTTAAAAGTCCTGTTTACAGTCTGATAAGCAGAGCAATTGTCAATTAAAAATTGCCCATTGTCAATCGCAAATAAAAAAGGCTTCTCCCTTAGGTTAGAGAGAAGCCTTTCATTCAATGCGGTAACGTCTTAGTCCTTTTGTGCAAAAAAGTCCTTCACGTGGTCGTTATGTACAACTTCCTGACGGAAAGTGTAACCACCGGTCTTATCCGACTTCACCATTTTGATCACTTTGGTGAAATCCTTACCTGAACCTGTCTTAAGCGTTGCTACTGTCTTCTTAGCCATGACCTATTACTTTATCTCTTTATGAACCGTCATCTTTTTCAAGATCGGGTTGTACTTTTTCAATTCAATACGCTCTGGGGTGTTCTTTCTGTTCTTCGTGGTAATGTACCGCGATGTTCCAGCTACACCACTCTCCTTGTGTTCCGTACACTCAAGGATCACCTGAATTCTATCTCCTTTCTTAGCCATTTCGCTGCTTCAAAATTTTGGGAGTGCAAATGTAATGTTTTCATTCCTTTATACAACACCCCTTTTTCAATTCAATCCATTACACATCTGTTTTCCTGACTGCCTGCCCTGAGTCTGTCGAAGGGAAGGAAGGACCTCATCATTATTTCTCTTTAGTATTCCCCTGCGGGGCTCATACCCCTCGCTTCACTATGGGGTATCCGCTACAATCCTTAACACATGCTACTTCGGTCCGTTAATCAGTCTAAGTAACTCTTTGGAATATTTCTCTAACGTCTTGTTTACCTCTAAAAGATTAGAAATGAGTTCTTCATAATCAGGATAGTTGCGTTGAACCATCTGACGAGAGAGCTCCGAATTCTCTTTTTTATCAATTTCGGCATCATACCATTTTCTAAACGCAGCTTGGTACTTTGTCAAGTGTGGTCGAAGACCTTTGTTCAAGATATCAACCGTTAGTGTTATAAGTTCAGATGAAGCGCCAGAATTGGCAACGAATTGAGATGGCAATCCTTTGATTTCATTTCTTACCACCTGAAAAAGGCTGTACCATGAATTGTAAACCTCGGCAATGACATCATTGTCTTTATCGAACGGAAGCGCAGCTTTTCTTGTTATCAGTTCAATGTAGATTTTGTGGGCAATCTCAACATTTTCGGAACTTCTGACAATCTTATTTTCATAGTCAATAACCCCAGTTTTAACCGTAACTGTAACTTCTTCAGTCTGCCAATTGGGCTGGAGATTTTTTCTTCTGTACCAACGAAACAAAGCCAGCCCTACAATCAATATTAAAAATGGCCCAAGAACTAGCCAATCGGTTGCGAAGCTAATTTCTGGTTTTGACCAATCTACAGAGAAGCTTATAATGTCCATTTGATCAATCGTTTCCAGGTTTCGTCAGATTTAAATGCTCCTCCCAACTATCGTTGTTCGATTTCCAGTTAATTGGATCTCCGCTAATGCCAATATCAAAATTGCCTGTAAGCCAATCAACGAACGCCACTATAAGATCAGGAGAAAAATTTCGCTTGTAACTTCTTCCCTCACTACAAATTCCTTGAAGTTCTTCAGGTATTTCCACAGACCGGTTACCGAAATAGTAGAAGGTCTGAGACACTAACACATTTTCTCCACCAGTATCATTCTCTAAATGCGTTACGTTAGGCTCTCCACTCGCTAGTGAATGTGCCGAATTCTCTTGTACCCAATCTCCATTGACCTTGTGATAAAAATTATCCCCATACATCTGGGTCAGCGTACCGTTGATAACAGGCTTTTTGTACTCAAATCTATCGTCATTCCAATATTCATCCAAGGTCATTTTTTCCTCAACTTTCATAGCATAGATCAAGTGATGAATATTACCTAATGCAACGCTTCCAGTTCCAATAATCCAATCTCCAATTTCAAGATGAGAATGTCTTCGGATTGCAGGTTTACAAACCGCTAAAGTGCAGTAACCACCGAAAGGGTTTGGAGCCAAACCAAAATCATGTTCAATCTTATAAGAGAATACATTCATTTTCCTAGCATTTAATTCGAACAATATTGTGGATCGGTCCGCTTGGGGTTCCGTCAGGGTTTTCAGGTGCGACAACTTTTCCCTGCATTATATCAGCCAACTTATCCAACGAATTCCAACCAATTGGGCTACCACCATATTTCTTGTATGCCTCAGGTAATTCCACAGAATTATTACTGCCGTGTGTGTAAATACCTACTATGGTTTTCCCTTGACGGTAAGCTTCCCTGATTTCATAATTGACCCAAGGTCTATTATGAGTTTCTGGACCAATCAGACAAATAAATGTTTTAGCCCAAGATATACCCCTTCTCAAATAACGGGCTATCACACGGTCGCTTGGTATCTTACCATTTTTGTGTTTAGTGCTATCAATAGAACTATTACGCACATTTTGTCCGTTTGCAATCAACCGTTGTTTAAGGCGCTGAACGTGCTTATCGTCATGACCGTAATGGCTGATAAATACATTATGGGTGTTGCTAGGCATCTAACTATTACTTATTCAGGCACAATCTCCCATGAAGGAGGGAACTCAAATTGAATTTTTTTGAGTGAACTGGGACGATACTTCTGCTTAATCCTTGTTCTTCCAGAACTTCCAATTAAATCTGGATTACTAACTCGTAAGTACTTATCTACCTCACAAAATAGGTTTTGGCAGTCAATTAACTGCAACGGCCTACCCCATAATCCGTCAAACTTCAAATCAAGCCTATCAAACTCAGCCAATTGATTGTCAGCCATTAACTTAATAATGTCCTCTTCATTGTAGTCCCCTAAATCCGTAAAACACTTCCTGATACCGTCAATTGCCCCAGGACCAGCCTTAACAAATTCCATTTCGGAGAAATTGGACACAGAACTGTAATTGATGTCAATAGCATATTGGTAGGCAAGGAACTTTCCAATCGAAGGAAGGCTTAATAGGGAATTATACTGTTCCTCCATTCCTTTACTGGTCAACAACTTGGAAGAAAATCTATCATCCACAACCAACTCGATTAGTTTCAAATGATTTTGGTGCTTCATTTTAAAACCGAAAGCACTTTTTCCTGAAGCCATAATGTAGGCTGCAGAATAAATTGAACCGTTTACGTATTTGGCCTTATCCAATAAGGACGCGTAAGTATTGAAATCGTAAGTTTCATATGAGATTTCTTTCAAGTGGCTTCTAAGAAATTCCCAAGTCTCAATCTTGTTGAAGATTTTGAAAAGCAATATCCGAAACAACAACTCCCCAGGCTCATTACTTCCCTGGCCAATAACATTTCTTATCAGGTATTGGCTTACCCGATCTGTTGCTCTGTAAACATTAGTGAACTTGTAGACCCGAAGAATTGGGTCTTCGGTCCAAGGGGGTTCTAATTCATGAAATCTTCGATAGAATATTTCCAATCGCTCAGCAGCAAATCGCCAATAAGTATCATACCCTTCTGACTTTCTAGGTTTGTTCTTCTTTATGATGATGGACGGAGAAAAAGTATCAGCTTGCATCACTTCTTACCGATATAAATCAACTTTCTGTTCTTGATACTTACCAAAACCCTACCTCCATTGTTTTTTCGCAATTCGTGATAAACCTTGTAAGAATTGATAATTGCCGTCTCCCATTGACGAGTTGTACAATCACGGATCTCAATTCCACTAACCAATTTCTGTATCGTTTGTAGGACTTCCGTATCAACCCTCTCGCTGTATTTAAACAACTCATGGTTTTGAGCATGACTGTAGATATAGAGAGTGATCAACTCTTCAACAATTGCGGCTCTGGCTCCGTCCTCCACTTCATCTGTTGTATCATCACTTCTTCTTTTCAAATCCATCAACTTCCGCACAACGGCAGACCAACCGAGAAAGGCTACGTACCCAAAATGAAATACATCGTGAAACCTGTATCCATCATCATTGTGTGAATTATCAGTCAAAGGATCTCCTACAAGGTTTCCTTTTGCATCAACAATTCGGAGCATGCTTTTCCCATTCTTTTTAAATGGCTCGAATGAAATTTCAAATTCACGTGGGAACCGTTCCTTTTTTGGGTAAGCTTCATCGTATATTTTAAACTGTTCAGGGTCTGGCTCCATAAACCTTTCCTTGGTTTTCTTAAGATTATCCCTAGCAATCTCCTCTAAATCAAGGCCTTGTTGAGTTGCAATCGTGGATATGTACCACAAAACATCTCCTAATTCTTCCTTTAACTTCTCTTCAAAACCTGGATAACCTTCGGCATCACGAACTTTCTTCTTTAGTTCACTCAGAACCGACCCAGCTTCTCCAATAATTCCTAGGAAGGGAATCACCTTATCCATGTTTTCATCGGCTATATACTTTTGGATTGTGGTCCTTGCCTCTTCCTGGTACTTTTTGAACTTCATGGCATGTATTTATTTCGTACGTCTCCCTATAAAGGATTGATTCCGATATTTCATAGCTTAATAGGCTTTTTGATTATTTCCCACGCTTTTTCTTTCCCTATTGCAGATGCTGGCGACTCTGCATACGAAACAAATATTTCGTTTTGTTT